>CANJHY010000052.1:0-26116 GCA_947474275.1 Betaproteobacteria bacterium | reverse complement strand
TGCGCGAGCGCCTCGCGGAATACAAAAAGCTCGGCGCGACATTCGCCAAGTGGCGCGCGGTGATCACGATAGGCACGGACATGCCGAGCCAATACTGCATTGAGGCCAACGTGCACGCACTCGCGCGCTACGCGGCGTTGTGCCAGGAAGCGGGCATCGTGCCGATCGTCGAACCCGAAGTGCTGATGGACGGCAGCCATACGCTCGAGCGCTGCTTTGACGTCACCGAAAAAGCGCAACACGCATTATTTGACGAACTGCACCGGCAGCGCGTGCGTTTCGAGCATCTCGTGTTAAAGCCGAGTATGGTCATTTCCGGCAAGGATTGCCCGCAACAAGCCAGTGTTCAACAGGTCGCGGACGCGACCGTGCAATGCCTGAAACGCACGGTGCCCGCGGCAGTACCGGGCATCGTGTTCCTGTCCGGCGGGCAAAGCGATGAACTCGCCACCGCGCACCTGAATGCAATGAACGCAGGGAAGGCGGCGTTGCCCTGGCCGTTGTCGTTTTCTTACGGCCGGGCGTTACAGGCGCCCGCGCTGAAAGCGTGGAAAGGGCAGCCGGGGAGCGTGCTGGCGGCGCAAAAAGCGCTGTATCACCGCGCTAAAATGAACAGCGCGGCGTGTTTTGGCCGCTATAAGTCAGAAATGGAAAAGGACGCGCTGGCGGCTTGATTGCCCATAAACGGTGCCTTCGATAACAGCGTAGTGCGCTGGTGGCTAGGCGCCAAGAAACCAGTTATCATGCGCAGTTAACGCTGGCCGGCAAGCGATTTTAAGCACGGCATACAATCAGTTTTAATAAATGTGGAGGAGTACATAATGGCCTTGAAAATCCGGAGCATGAAAGACTTTAGTGCCGGGTTAATGTTTATCGCGATCGGCGGTTTGTTTGCCATGGGCGCGAGTCAATATCCGATGGGCACTGCGGTCAGGATGGGCCCGGCATATTTCCCCAGTATTCTGGGTTGGGGCACGGTTGCCCTGGGGTTTCTGGTATTTGTCGAAGCATTTCTGGTCGATGACGAAAAACCCACGCCGGTAAAGTGGCGGCCATTGCTACTGGTGATAGCTGCGGTGATGTCTTTTGCCGCCCTCGTCAACACCGGCGGGCTGATCACGGCAACAGTAGTGCTGATCATCACGTCCGCTCTTGGCGGCCACGAGTTCAGGTGGAAAGACGCGATTATCTCGGCGACGGTCATGTCCATCACGGTATGGGCGATATTCGACAAGGCGCTCGGCCTGCCGTTCAAACTTTTCCCCTGGTCCTGAGCGACTGACAAGAACAAGAGCCAACGGAGCGAACCATGACAGAACTCATCCAGCACTTAAGCCTCGGTTTCAGCGTCGCGCTGACCATGCAGAATCTGATGTATTGTTTTATCGGCTGCTTTCTCGGTACGCTGATCGGCGTCCTGCCCGGCATCGGCCCGGTGGCAACGATCGCGATGCTGCTGCCGATTACCTTTAACCTGCCGCCTACGCCGGCGCTGATCATGCTGGCCGGCATCTACTACGGCGCCAGCTACGGCGGTTCGACCACCGCGATTCTGGTCAACCTGCCGGGCGAATCGTCGTCGGTGGTGACCTGCATTGACGGCTACCAGATGGGTCGACAGGGCCGTGCCGGTCCAGCGCTTGCGATTGCCGCGCTCGGCTCATTTTTCGCCGGCACCGTCGGCACCCTGCTGATTGCGCTGTTCGGCCCGCCACTTGCCGAACTGGCATTTGAGTTCGGCGCCGCGGAGTACTTTTCGATGATGGTCCTCGGCTTGGTATCGGCGGTGGTGCTGGCGCACGGCTCGCTGATCAAAGCGGTCTGCATGATCTTGGTCGGCCTCTTGCTGGGCATCGTCGGCACCGACGTGAACTCGGGGATTGCGCGCTATAGCCTCGGCATTTCAGAACTGTCGGATGGCATCGGCTTCGTGTCAGTCGCCATGGGCATGTTCGGCTTCGGCGAGATCATTTCCAACCTTGAGCAGGGCGAAGCACGCGAGGTCAATACCTCCAAGGTCGGCAGCCTGATGCCGAGCTGGACCGATCTCAAGATGTCGTTTGGGCCTATCGTGCGCGGCACGGCGCTCGGCACTATCTTCGGCATCTTGCCGGGATCGCATACGGTTATCGCTTCGTTTTCGTCCTACACCCTCGAGAAGAAACTGGCCAAAGATCCGTCGCGCTTCGGCAAGGGTGCGATCGAGGGCGTAGCTGGTCCCGAGTCCGCCAACAATGCTGCGGCGCAGACGTCGTTTATTCCGCTGCTCACTCTTGGTATCCCGACCGGTGCCGTGATGGCCTTGATGGTCGGCGCCATGACCATCCAAGGCATCGCCCCGGGTCCGCAGGTGATGACGCAAAAGCCCGATTTATTCTGGGGCATGATCGCTTCGATGTGGGTCGGCAACCTGATGCTGGTGATCCTGAACCTGCCGTTGATCAGCATGTGGGTGCAGTTCCTGAAGATCCCTTATCGGGTTCTGTTCCCCGGCATTATTCTGTTCTGCTGCATCGGCGCATTCAGCGTCAACAACAGCCCGGCCGAAGTTTATCTGGCGGGATTGTTCGGTGTGTTTGGTTACTTCGCCTCCAAGTGGGGCTGCGAACCGGGACCGCTGCTGCTGGGCTTCGTGCTGGGACCGCTGATGGAAGAAAACCTGCGGCGCGCCATGCTGATTTCGCGCGGCGATGCAACGGTGTTCTTCACGCGTCCGATCAGTTGCGGCATGCTGGTGGTCGCACTCTTCCTGCTGATCATCATAGTCTTGCCGCAGATTCGCAAGAAACGCGCAGAAGTGGTCTACGAAAGCGCGGACTAGTATCAGTTTCACCGCAACTGTTCTGTTTTAAAAATTGCCCCGGACGACCTCCGGGGCAATTTTTTCTCTGCGACCCGCAATACAGCGAGTGACTTTCATGCAGCTCACCCCTGACGAAAAAAAGATGCTGCGCGGCGGCGACGGCACCGCCGCCAAGGAAGCGCTGGAGCTGCAGATCGAGGTCGGCAAATTCTTCGGCGCGAAACGCCTGGTGCCGGTGTCGAACGTGCACATGATGGGCGACATCGAAGTCATGGGCGACAGCGGCAAGGCCTTTCTCGAGCGCATGAGCCAGACCGGGGCGCATTGCGCGGTGCCCACCACCACCAACGCGCGCTGCATTGATTTCGACTATGTGGCGAAGCTGAAGCAGGACCCGAACGAGGCGGCGAAAGAAAAGCAGTTGATCGCGTACCTGCGCAAGATGGACGTGGTCACCGCCGACACCTGCATCAATTACCAGACGCTGTACCAGCCGCACCGCAACGAGCACGTGGCGTGGGGCGACACCGGCACCGTGATCTATGCCAATTCGGTGTTCGGTGCGCGCTCCAATTTTGAAGCCGGCCCCGCCGCCCTCGCCGCCGGCATTACGGGCCGCGTTGCCGAATACGGTTTTCATCTCGACGCGCACCGCCGGGGCACGTTCCAGGTCAACGTCAAAACCGACCTCAAAGATTTCGCGGACTGGGGCGCGCTCGGCAAGCTGGTGGGCGAAGCGCACCAGGATTACTTCGCAGTGCCGGTATTCAACGGCATCAAGCGGCCGCCCACCTCCGATGAGTTGAAGCACCTGGGCGCATCGCTCGCGAGCTATGGTTCCATGGGTATGTTCCACATGGTCGGCGTGACACCCGAAGCGCCGACGCTGAAAGCCGCGTTCGGCGGCGGCAAACCCAAAGAGGTGGTGACGATCACCAGCCGCGATATCCAGCACGTATATGCCGGTTACAGCGCCAAGAACAATCCGCTGAACCTGGTGGTGTTCTCGGGCCCGCAACAATCGCTGTTCGAAATGAAAAACCTGGCGCGCCTGCTCGCCGGCAGGAAAATCAAGCCCGGCAGCCATCTTTTCGTGACGACCAGCAACGGCGTCAAGAGCGCCGCGCGCGCGCTGGGCTATCTGGAGCAGATCGAGACGGCCGGCGGCATCGTGCTCGAAGGCGTGTGTTTCTACATACTGCAGAACATCGGGCAGATTCGCGTGCAAAACGGCTGGAGCAATCTCGTCACCAATTCCGCCAAGCTCGCCAATATCATAGGCGCGCACAAATTCAATACCCTGCTGCGGCGCACCGACGATTGTGTGCGCATTGCATTGACGGGAGAAGACGCGTGAGCCGCGTGCGCGGCCAGGCGCCGATGATCAGGGTCAGGCGCGCTTTCGGCGCGGTGGTTGAAGGCGAGGCGCTGATTTCGCGCGAAGGCTTCAGCCCGCGCTACGATCTCGACCGCTGGACCGGTTTAATTTCGCGCCCCGGTCACGCGCTAGAAGGGCATAATCTCAAGGACAAGATATTGATTACGCCAAGCGCCAAAGGCGGCATCGCAGCCGGCTGGGCGTTTTACGATATCAAGCACAAGGGCATCGCGCCCAAGGCTTTCGTGTTCGGCGTCACCAATCCTGTCATGGTGCAAGGTGCGGTGTTCGCCGGCATCACGATCACCGAAGGCTGGTCGCGCGATCCTTATGCGTGGATACGCACCGGCGACATCGTGCGCGTAGACCCCATGCGAAAAACGCTGGAATTGGTCAAAGCGCGGCAATAACGCAGCACCAGAGGAGATCGGTAATGAAAACAGAGATAAACAAAATCGCCGGCGGCATGGCTTTGGTGCTATTGACCACGCTCGCGTGCGCGCAGCCAGCATCTTATCCCGTGAGGCCAATACGCATAGTAGTCGCTTACACCCCGGCCGGCGCGACGGATATACTCGCGCGCACGGTCGGTCAGAAATTGACCGAGGCGTGGGGACAGCCGGTCATCATCGACAATCGCCCGGGCGCCAACGGCAATATCGGCACCGAGTACGCCGCTAAAGCCACCGCCGACGGCTATACGCTGTTGATGGTGACGGCTGGCACGCACGGCATCAACCCCAGCCTTTACCGAAAACTGGGGTTCGATGCGGTCAAGGATTTCTCGCCGGTAAGCCTGGTGGCGATGGTGCCGAACATTTTCGTCGTCAATAACGCGGTGCCGGCGAAAGACGTCAAAGAGTTCATCGCTTACGCCAAAGCCAACGCGGGCAAACTCAATTACGGTTCGCCGGGCAATGGCAGCACCGCGCATCTGTCGATGGAACTTTTTAAATCGATGACCGGCATACAGATGGTGCACATTCCGTACAAAGGCAGCGCCGGCGTGCTCGCGGACCTTATCGGCGGTCAGATCATCACGACCATGGACAATATGCCGCCGTATATACCCCAGGTAAAAGCGGGCAAGATCCGCGCGCTCGCGGTCAGTCCGACCAGGCGCTCTTCCGCGGTTCCTGAAATACCAACCGTCGCTGAAGCGGGCGTGCCCGGCTACGATTCCGGTGCATGGTTCGGCCTGGTGGCGCCAGCCAATACGCCCAAGGACATCGTCAACAAGCTGTCGCGAGAAACCGCGCGCATTCTGAAACTTCCCGACGTGAGCGCCCGCCTGCTCGAACTGGGTGCTGAACCCGTTGGTAACACGCCGGAGCAGTTTTCCGCCCACATCAAGGCCGAAATCACCAAATGGGCGAAGGTCATCAAAGATGCCAATGTCGAACTGCAGTAAAAGTAATTCATGATTCGCGATCCCGAAACATTCAATATTCTGCTCGACACGCTGCGCCGCTTTGTGCGCGAGCGGCTGATTCCGGCCGAACAGCAATTGGTCGACAACGATGAAATTCCCCCTGCCATCATTGCCGAAATGCGCGAGATGGGACTGTTCGGGCTGACGATACCTGTCGAGTACGGCGGCCTCGGCCTCACCACCGAGGAAGAGGCGCTGACCTCGATGGAAATGTGCCGCGCATCGCCGGCATTCCGCTCGATAGCCGGCACCAATAACGGCATAGGCTCTCAAGGCATCGTAATCGACGGCACCGACGAGCAAAAGAAAAATTACCTGCCGCGGCTCGCCAGCGGAGAGCTGATCGGTTCGTTTGCACTGACCGAACCCGGCGCGGGGTCCGATGCAGGGTCGCTCACCACCAGCGCGCGGCGCGACGGCGATCATTACATCATCAACGGCGCCAAGCGCTATATTACCAACGCCCCGGAAGCGGGCGTATTTACGCTGATGGCGCGTACCGACCCGCAATCCAAGGACGCCAGAGGCGTGTCGGCGTTCATCGTCGAGCGCGCAACCCCCGGGCTCACGGTCGGCAAGCCCGACCGCAAGATGGGTCAGCGTGGCTCGCATACCGCAGACGTATTTTTCGACAACGCACGCGTGCCGGCTGCCAACATCATAGGCGGCAAAGAAGGCATGGGCTTCAAGACCGCCATGAAGGTGCTCGACAAGGCGCGGCTTAATATCGCGGCCGTCTGCGTGGGCGCAGCCGACCGCATGCTGGAAGAAGCGCTCAACTACGCCATACAGCGCAAGCAATTCGGCCAGCCGGTCGCCGAGTTTCAGCTGGTGCAGGCGATGCTCGCCGACTGCCAGACCGAGATTTTCGCCGCGCGCAGCATGACGCTGGAAGCCGCGCGCAAACGCGACAACGGCGAGAATGTGACCATGGAAGCGTCGTGCTGCAAGTATTTTGCTTCGGAAATGTGCGGGCGGGTCGCCGATCGCGCAGTGCAAGTCCACGGCGGCTCCGGCTATATGGCCGACTCCCCGATCGAACGTTTTTACCGCGATGTGCGGCTGTTCCGCCTCTACGAAGGCACCAGCCAGATCCAGCAGCTCGTCATCGCGCGCCATCTTATCCGTAACGCGGGCCGCTAGTCTGCGCGCATCGCAAGGAGTGTCTGCAGTGCCATTCGAAGAACTTTTACAGCAATTGCGGGAGCGCACTGCCAAGGTGCTCGGGATGGGCGGTCCGGACAAGCTCGCCAAACGCAAAGCCGAGGGCCATCTCAATGCGCGCGAGCGCATCGATTACCTGATCGACGCCGACAGCTTCATCGAGTCCGGCATGTTCGCGGTCGGTGTGCGTCCTGAAGTGCGCCACAAGACGCCGGCGGACGGCAAGATCGCGGGCTTTGCGCGCATCGCCGGCCGCGAGATCGCGCTGGTATCGAACGACTTCACCGTGCTCGGTGCGTCGTCGTCGGCGATCAACATGAAAAAGATCAAGCACGTGAAACAGGTCGGCGCCAAACGCGGCCTGCCGCTCGTCATGCTCGGCGAATCGAGCGGCGCGCGCATGCCTGATCGCATGGGTTCCGCCGGCCGCGCCACCATCGCGCAGGACCCCGCCGAGTACCAGCGTTTGCGCGAAACGCCGTGGGTGTCGGCATTGCTGGGCGCGTGTTACGGGTCGTCGACATGGTATTCGGCGATGTCAGATTTCGTCGTCATGCGCAAAGGTGCGATCATGGCGATCGCGAGCCCGGGCGTTACTTCGATCGCCATCAACAAACCTATCACTTCCGAAGAACTGGGTGGCTGGAAATTGCTTACCGGCATATCGGGGCTGGCCGATCTCGCGGTCGATACCGACGAGCAGGCGCTCGACGCCATCAAGCGTTTTCTTTCCTATCTGCCCAGCCATTGCAACGAAGCGCCGCCCGTGCATCCGGTGCCGGCGGGCTCCGACGCGGCCTGCCGCAAAATGCTGGATATCGTCCCCGAGTCGCGCAACAAGGTTTACGACGTGCGCAACGTGATCAAAGCCATCGCGGATACCGATTCGACGTTCGAGCTCAAGGAACGCTACGGCAAATCGATCGCCACCGTGTTCGCGCGGCTCGACGGCAAGAGCGTCGGTTTCATCGCCAGCAACCCGATGTTCAAAGGCGGCGCCCTGGATGCCGACGCCTGCCAGAAAATCACCAGCTTCATGGTGCTGTGCGACTCGTTTAATGTGCCGCTGGTCTATCTCGTCGATGTGCCCGGGTTCCTGATCGGGGTTGAAGGTGAAATGCGCGGCATGCCCGGCAAGGTGATCAACTGGATGAACGCCATGAGCCAGGTCACCGTGCCCAAAGTTACTGTGATCATGCGTAAAAGCTACGGCCAGGCCTATATCAATATGGCGGGCGGCAAAGGCGCCGATGAAGTTGCACTGTGGCCGACTGCCGATCTGGGCTTCATGGACCCGGCGGTCAGCGTCAACGTGCTGCATGGGGTCAAGCAGGAAGACGATCCCGAGCGCTTCAAGCAACTGGTTGCGGAAGTGCAACGCGATACCTCGGCGTGGGCACTCGCGGAGCTCTACGAAGCGCAAACGGTGATCGATCCGCGCGAGACGCGTGACTACCTGATCCGCACGCTCGAAGTGCATCGCATGCGCATGAAAAACGGCGTCGGCGAGCACCATCTGCGCAACTGGCCGACGAGCTACTGAAGAGCAAGTCATGCGGTTCGTATTTTTAGTGTTAGCGCTCACCCTCGCTGAAAGCACTGCGGCACAGGGTTACCCGGTCAAGCCTATCAGGTTTGTTGTGCCTTATGTTCCCGGTGGAAACACCGACATCCTGTCGCGTCTGCTCGGGCAAAAGCTCAACGAAGCATGGCGGCAGCAGGTCATCATCGACAACCGTCCGGGCGCGGCGGGCACCGTCGGTGCTGAGCTGGTCGCGCGCGCGCCCGCCGACGGCTATACCATCATCATGGGCACCTTCGGCAACATCATCGTCGCCAATAGTCTCTACAAAAGCCTCAAGTACGATCCGCTGAAGGATTTCGCGCCGGTCGCACTCGTCTCATTGCCGCCGGGCATACTCGTCGAACATCCCGCGGTGCCGGCACAAAACGTGAGGGAGCTGATCGCCTACGCGAAGTTGAACCCGGGCCGGCTCAATTATGGTTCGCCCGGCACCGGCGCATGGAATCATTTGTTCTTCGAGCTATTCAATGCGAGCGCCGGTGTTGCCATTGTTCACGTGCCGTACAAAGGTATCGCGCCCGCCGTGATCGACCTCCTGGGCGGCCAGGTGCAGCTCGCGATTTCGGCGTTTCCGACCGCGCTGCCGCACGTTAAAAGCGGCAAGCTGCGCGCGCTCGCCGTCACCAGCATCAAACGATCGGGATTGATGGCTGAGGTACCGACGATAGCAGAATCGGGATTGCCGGGTTACGAAGCAGCCGGCTGGTTCGGCGTGCTCGCGCCGGCCGGCACGCCGCCGTCCGTCGTTACGAAGCTCAATACTGAAATCAATCGCATCCTCGAACTGCCGGAAGTCAAAGCGAGCCTGGCGAGCGACGGCGCTGAACCGGCGGGCGGCAGTCCTGCCCAGATGGCGGATTCGGCGCGCGCGGCCAGTATCAAGTGGGGCAAGATCATCCGCGAATTAAATATACGTACTGAATAGCACGCAGGTATTGGAACCGACATGCCGTTTGAAGATTTACTGAAGGAACTCGCAGAGCGCAGGCAGCGCGCGCTCGCGATGGGCGGGCCGGCCAAGCTCGCGCAACGCAAAGCCGAAGGTGTGCTCAACGCGCGCGAGCGTCTCGATCGTCTGTTCGATGCGGGAACGTTTATTGAAACGGGCATGCTGGCGGTTTCCAATCGGCCGGAAGACCGCCTGACTACGCCGGCGGACGGCAAGGTCGGCGGCTTCGGCCGCATCAATGGTCGCGAAGCTGCAGCGCTCGCCAACGACTTCACCGTCAAGGGCGCATCGAGCGCGAACATTAACATCAAGAAATTGAAACACCTGAAACTCGCCGCGAAAAAGCGCGGCATCCCGGTCGTCTTTCTCGGCGAATCGACGGGCGCCCGCATGCCGGATGTGATGGGCGCATCGAGCATAGGCTCGAAAGACGATCCGACCGAATACCAGCGCATGCGCGAAGTGCCGTGGGCGGCCGCGGTGCTCGGTCATTGCTATGGCTCGTCGGCCTGGTATGGCTCGATGTCGGATTTCTGCGTAATGCGCAAAGGCGCGATCATGGCGGTATCGAGCCCGCGCCTGATATCCATGGCGACCGGCCGCGAGGTTGACCCCGAAGAACTCGGCGGCTGGCGCGTGCATTCCGAGGTGAGCGGTCTCGTCGACCAGGTGGTCGACACCGATGAAGAAGCGATAGACGCAATCAAGCAATTCCTGTCGTACTTGCCCAGCCATCACAAAGAAGCGCCGCCCGTGCATCCGGTGCCGCCGGGTTCGGACGAGACGATCAAAGACGTGATGAAGCTCGTGCCCGAAGCGAGCAACCAGGTTTACGACATGCGCAAGGTGATCGCGAGCATCGTCGACAAGGGATCGATGTTCGAAATGAAAGCGCGTTTCGGCAAGACCTTGGTAACGGCGCTGGCGCGGCTCGACGGCCGCACCATAGGCGTGATCGCCAACAACCCGCTGTTCAAAGGCGGCGCGATCGACGCGGATGCCTGCCAGAAAGTGCAAAGCTTCATGGTGCTGTGCGACTCGTTCAACATTCCCATCGTGATGCTGGTCGACCAGCCGGGATTTCTGATTGGCGTCGAAGGCGAGCAAAAAGGCGTCACCGGCAAAGTCATGAACTGGCTGAATGCCATGACGCTGTGCACGGTGCCGAAGATTTCCATCATCCTGCGCAAAAGCTACGGGCTGGCGGTATCGAACATGGGCGCCGGCGGCAACGCCGATGAAGTCTGCTGCTGGGTGACCGCCGAAGTGAGTTTCATGAAGCCCGAGTTCGGCGCCAAAGTCGTGTTCGGCGCGAGCCCTGACGAACCGGAGAAATTCAAGGAGGCCGTCGCCAAAATGAACAAGGGCTCCACGCCGTACGACATGGCGGCGATTTACACGGCGCAGAACGTGATCGATCCGCGCGACACGCGGGAATATCTGAAACGCATGCTGGAGATTCACCGCCTGCGGCTGACCGGCGGCGTTGGCGAGCACCTGATGCGCACGTGGCCGACGAGCTATTGACGCCTATTCGCCGACCTCGAGCCCGCTCATGCGCCAGTGCGCGCCGGTTTTGACAAAACATGCGCGGTATTCGAGCGGGCTTCTGACGTGCTCTTCGGGCACATAACCCTCGCCGGCTTTGGCTATGAGCTTGACCCATTTCTGCGTGGATTCCTTGTTGTTGTCCGCCACCTCCCAGTCGAGCACGTTGACGAGGTCGTATGACAGCGAGCCCAGCGTCGCAGCATTGCCTGAGGGCTGCGCTTTCAAGGAGGTTTCTTTAGCGATGATCGCGCCGGACGCATTGGCGCCGGCGTCCTCCGGCCAGCTGTAATAAACGTACGGCGCGCACAACTCATTGACGTTCTTGTCGCGCTTGACGAAGACGCTGCCGAGAAACAGCAGCTTCGGCAGTTCGACCCACAATGAACTCGCTGCCAATTGCGGCGCCCACTGCTTTTTGAATTCGGCGATGCCCGCGGGACCCGACATATTGCGGATTTTGGGGTCGATGATGCCGAGTATGAATTGCTGGTCACGCCGCACCAGCGCATCCAACAGCCGAGCCCTGAAACGCAGCCACGAAGCGTCGTTCGCACCTTCGTCTGCCGGCAGCAGCTTAAATTCCTGGGCAGGGCTCGCCGTTGCAAACAGCAACAGCAGCGTCAGGCAGAACGCGCGCAGGTCCATCAGCTGCCTTTGAACTTGCCGTGGCGCTTCTCGAAAAAAGCGGTGAGAGCTTCGGCGTGGTCTTCGGTTTTGTGGCACATCGCCTGGTAGCTCGCGCAGATGTCCAGGTGTTCGGACAACGCCTGCTGCTGCGCGAGCTTCAACAACCGCTTGGCGTAGCGAACCGCGAGCGGCGGCTTGGCTGCGATACTGGCGGCGATCTCGCGTGCGCGCGCAAGCAACGCGTCAGGCGCCGTGACTTCAAGCAGGATGCCGAGTTGGAGGGCTTCCTCCGCTGTGATGACGCGGCCGGTAAATGTCAACTCAGCCGCGCGCTGATAACCGACCAGGCGCTGGAGGAACCACGCGCCGCCGTCGCCGGGAATGAGACCCAGATTGACGAAGGTTTCGCCGAACTGAGCATTGGTCGAGCCGATGCGGATATCGCACATGTTGGCCATGTCGAAGCCGGCGCCGATGGCCGGTCCGTTTACGGCGGCGATGACCGGGATCTCTGCGTTCTGCAAGGCCTTCGGTATGCGCTGAATGCCGCCGCGGTAATACTTGTCGATTTCCTGCACGCTCGCACCGCTGCGCTCGCGCATGGCTTTGAGATTGCCTCCGGCGGAGAACGCCTTGCCCTCGCCGATGATGATCAGGACCGCGACATCGTCGGTTTGATTGCACCATTCGAGCGTCGTGAGCAGGTCGGGAATCAATTCGGTGCCGCTCAGCGTATTGCGCACGTCATCCCGTTTCAGGGTCAGCGCGGCAACGCGGTCGCGCAGTTCGAGTGCGGAGTCTTTCAACCGGGGAAGTGACATTGCGGTACCTTGCGGAGTTAAGTTAGCCAATATGGACGCTCCAACCGGAGTTTAGTATCATACGTGCGGCATTATCGCCGATCCCCGCACGCCATCCGCAGTCCGTTCTACCCAACCGCGTTGTCCAGCCGGGGACGCCACGACCGGTCCGCCAGCGATTCTGTGGGCGTGGCGGCGAATCATAAAAAAATCGCAGACGAGGAGCAAGTTGTGGAGAAGTGGTATGGCCGGAGCGTTTTGGCAGTGCTTGTTGCAAACGCAATCGGTATCCAGATTTCGTGCGCACAAACAGATTCGCCGGCTGCGAAGTATCCCGCCAGAGCCATCCGCTTTATCGTGCCGTTTCCGCCGGGTGCCGCCAACGATCTCATCGCGCGCGCAGTGGGGCAGCGGCTCGCCGAGCGATTGGCGCAGCCGATAGTCATCGACAATCGTGGCGGCGGTGGCGGGACGCTGGGAACCGCGCTTGCAGCCAGGGCGGCGCCCGACGGATATACGATTGTGCTGGTGCCGGCGACCCACGCCATCAACGTTACGCTGTATGCGAAGCCGCCGTACGATGCGGTCAAGGATTTCGCGCCGGTTGCCCTCATCGCCACCGGACCTTACCTCCTGGCAGTCAATCCGGCGCTGCCCGCGCGCACGGTAAAGGAACTCATCGCGCTTGCGAAGAGCAGGCCCGGTCAATTCAACTACGGTTCGGCAGGCACCGGAAACGCGACCCATCTTATCGGGGAACTCATGAAGAGCATGGCGGGCATCGATATCAGGCACATCCCGTATAAAGGCACCAGCCTCGCGCTGACGGACGTGATCGCAGGCCAGATCCATATGATGTTCGGCACGATATCCGCCACCAATCCGCAGATCAAGGCGGGCCGCGTGCGCGCGCTCGCGGTGACCAGCGCCAGACGCTCGGCCGCCGCGCAGGAAGTGCCGACCATGGATGAAGCCGGCATTCCAGGATTCGATGCGGTCGGCTGGTGGGGAGTGCTGGCGCCGGCGGCAACGCCGCCAACCATCATCGGGAAACTGAACAGTGAAATCGGGTCGATCGTAGCCGCCGAGGACATGCAGCGGTGGCTGCAAAGCCAGGGGTTCGACCCTGCAATCAGCAAACCCGGGCAGTTTGCGGATTACATCCGGGCTGAAATTGTGAAATGGGGCAAGGTGGTGAAGGCGTCCGATGTACAACCGGAATGATGGCGGAACCGGCCGCCGCGCTCTGCCCTGAATCAAGGGCGTGCCGGACCGCAGTTTGGCCGGCTAATTAAAATTTTACGAACACAAAATTAACAGGAGAACCATGTCCATAGATTTTTCGGTTGAGAATCATGTCGCGCTCATCACCTTGAATCGTCCGGAGCGGTTAAATGCGCTGGACGCCGAGCATTATCGCGCGCTGTCTGAAGCCTGGATAAGGGTCCGCGACGATGCCGATATTCGCGTGGCGATAGTCACCGGCGCGGGCGAAAAATCGTTCAGCACCGGCGCCGACCTGAAGAGTTTTGCCAACAATCCCGCCCCTCTTTCCGAGATGTGGCTGACGCAGCGCGACCAGTTGCTGAACCGCGGCCTCGAGGTGTGGAAGCCCGTCGTTGCGGCGATCAACGGATATTGCCTGGGCGGCGGGATGACGTTGATGCTGGCGACGGATATCCGTGTTGCCGTGACGGGAGCCACGTTCGGACTGTCCGAGGTCAAGCGCGGGTTTATCGCCGGCAACGGCGGCACGCAACGCGTGTTGAAACAATTGCCTTACGCAATCGCAATGGAACTGTTGCTCACGGGCGACGCGATAAATGCCGAAACTGCCGCGCGCTGGGGCCTGATCAATTGCGTGGTGCCTGCCGACAAGCTGTTGGAAACCGCAAAGTCCTATGCCAAACGCATTGCCGCCAACGCGCCGCTGGCGGTGCAGGCGGCCAAAGAGCTGGCCTTGCGCGGTGAGGAAATGGACCTGGTGACCGGACTCAGAGTCGAACAGATGTGGAACCGCATCCTGCGCGTGACCGACGACGCCAAGGAAGGCCCGTTGGCATTTGCCGAGAAACGGCCTGCGCGATTCCAGGGTCGCTAACGATGGGTGAGGCGCGTTATCCCCTGCACGGCGTGACGGTGCTTGATCTTGGCCAGATCTATAGCGGCCCCTATGCGACTTTTCTGCTGGCAATGGCGGGCGCACGCGTGATCAAGATCGAACCGCCGGGGGGCGAGTCGCTGCGCCACCGGACTGAGATCGGGGGCGCCGCGCTGCCCTTTGCGATGCTCAATTCCAACAAGCTTGCCGCAACCCTCAACCTGAAGAGCGCGCGCGGAGGCGAACTTTTGAAGGAGATGGTAAAGCGCGCCGACGTGATCCTCGAAAATTTCCTGCCTGGCACCATGGAGCGTCTTGGCGTGGGGTATGCAACGCTGCGCGGGATCAACCCGCGGCTGATCTATGCATCAGGGTCGGGCTATGGCCGGAGCGGCCAGTACAAGGATTATCCGGCGATGGACATCACGATACAGGCGATGTCGGGCATCATGAGCGTAACGGGATTTCCCGATGGCCCACCGATGAAATCGGGCCCGGCGCTGTGCGATTTCATGGCGGGCACCCACCTGTATGGCGCGGTCACCACCGCGCTCTATGAGCGCGAAAAAACCGGGCAAGGCCGGCTGGTCGAGGTGGCGATGCTGGATGCCGTATATTTTTCCCTTGCATCCAGTCTGGGGCTCTACTTCAATTCGGGCGACTATGGCGGGCCGATCAAGTCGCCACAACGCACCGGCAACCGGCACAGTGGTCTGGCTGCAGCACCGTACAGCGTCTACCAGACAGTGGATGGCCACATTGCGATACTGTGCGCGAACAACAAGCACTGGGGGGCGCTGCAAAAAGCGATGGCGCGGGAGGATCTGGGCGATGATGAGCGTTTTCAAACCCCGAAAAAACGCGCTGCGCATGGTGAAAAAATAGACGAAATTGTCGGCGCTTTCGCGCGTGGCTTCACACGCGAGGCGCTGTTCCAGCTGCTGTTGAAGCACAAGGTGCCGTGCGCGCCGGTGCGCGATCTAGCCGAGGTAACCAATGATCCGCACCTGCATGCGCGCGGCATGCTCGAATGGATGAATCACCCCCAATACGGCCGCATTGCCGCGGCACGAAGTCCATTGCAGTTCGAAGGCGTGCCGCGCATGCCTTTGACGCCAAGCTCAAAACTCGGCGCCCAGAATTCAGAGGTGTATTCGGGCTGGTTGGGTCTTTCGCCGGCCGAGCTGGAACAATTGCGGAAAGACGAAACGATCTGACTGGCGCGGGCCACGGTTGTTAATTGGCAGTGCCGCGGCAGGCGATGTTACAATCAACCCGCTTGCACTGGAATTTTTTGCGACAAAGGCGACTGAAATGGCGAAAATCGAAGTCAAATCCGAGATCACCGGCACCGTCTGGCAGATCAAGTCGAAACCCGGCGACAAGGTCGAGAGCGGCGACACGCTGATCGTGATCGAATCGATGAAAATGGAAATCCCGGTCATTACCGAGGACGGTGGCACGGTAAAAGAAATCCTGGTCAAGGAAAAGGACCCGGTCGCAGAAGGCCAGGTCGTCGCCATACTCGAAGGCTGAACCGGTCAGCGGGGCGTATGCGCCGCCGCCGTGTTTCACATCAACAGTCCGCCAGTTCCCGTAGTTTTTTGATGGCTTCATCGCGCGAGGAGCGCACGCGCGCTTCGGCTGCGCGCTGCGCCCGGTCACCGTCGCCTTCGCGCACCGCCTTGACGAGCTCCTGCCAGTGCTTCACCGATTGACGGCGGCGCAGTTCGCTCGCCAGACCCAGCCGTGAATAGCGCAGCGTCTGCTGGGCCAGCGGGTCGAGGATCGCGCGCAGGCGTGAGCTGCGCAAAGCCGCCGCCAAAGCGCGGTTCAGCCGGAACACGCATTCGACATATTCATTGCTGTGCCGCGCGTTGCGCGCCAATCGTGAGAGCTCCGCGACTTCGACTTCGAGCATGGGCAGCAGCTTCAGGCGCTCGGGATCTTCAGCGATGCTGCGGTCGCGCAGGCCATTCAGCGCCACGCGGATATCGAAAATCTCCCGCACTTCCGGAATGCTGAGCTTGGTCACCTGTGCGCCACGTCGCGCAAGTATCGTCACCAAGCCGTCTTTTTCCAGCAGGCGCAGCGCTTCGCGCACCGGCCCGCGGCTGACGCCGAATTCGGCGGCCACCGCTTGTTCCATGATGCGCTGACCCGGCACATAAGTGCCTGCGGTGATGCGGGCGGCGAGCTGCGCTGCGATCTGTTCGGGCAGCGAGAGTATCGGTCCGGTGGCCGCGGCAGTCACGGTTGGTGCGGCGCGCGTTGAACGTGCGGGTTGTCCCATTGCGGTAAGGTACTTGTATTCTTGTAAGATTGTCAACAATCTTATTGACAGCAAAGCGGGATAAAAGCTAGCATGCTTAAAAACAAAGAATTCTCAATTAGCCTCTAGCAGAGGCCAACCTGCAGCCTTTGACGTCGGCCGTGCTCACACGGCGGCGCGGGAACACTTATGAGCTGGCAACCGGAGATCGAAGAGCTGCAACGGCGCCGCCGGCTGGCCGAGGTGTGCGGCGGCACGGAAGCGGTCGCGAAGCATCACGCAGCGGGACGAAAAACGGTGCGCGAGCGCATCGACGCACTGCTGGACCCGCGTTCTTTTCGTGAAGTCGGCAAGCTCGCGGGCCGTGGCACTTACGACGCCGCTGGGCAGCTGACGAAATTCGAGCCGGCTCCGTATGTGATGGGTCTGGGCCGCATGAACGGGCGCCCGGTTGCGGTCGGCGGCGAGGACTACACGATACGCGCGGGCACCGGTTTCGGCAGCGACCGTCGCAAAGGCGGCCAGGGCGGCTTCATCGAAGACCTCGCCTACGAATATCGCATACCGCTGATCAACTTGATCGAAGGCACGGGCGGCACCGTGAACACCGCGCGCCGCAAGGGCTATAGCGTGGTTCCCGGTTACGGCCAGGATGGCTTCGAGCGCTCGGTGGATCTGATGGGGATCGTACCGGTCATCAGCGCCGTGATGGGCACGGTCGCAGGCGGGCCCTCTGCGCGCGCCATCCTCAGCCATTGGTCGATCATGATCAAGGGCAAAAGCCAGATCTTCGCGGCGGGGCCGCCGGTCGTCGAGCGCGCGTTCGGCGATAAGCTTACCAAAGAGGAGCTCGGCGGCTCGGCGATCGCCGCGGACACAGCGGGAACCATAGACAATGTCGCGATCGACGAGGCTGATTGCCTCGATCAGATCCGCCGCTTCCTGAGCTACATGCCACAGAATGTCTGGGAACTACCGCCGCGTATGCCGTGCAGCGACCCGGTGGACCGCTGCGACGATGCCCTGGCGAGCATAGTGCCGCGCTCGGCACGCGCTGCGTACAACATGAAAAAGCTGGTGCAGATGGTCGTCGATCAGGGTTCGATGTTTGAAATCCAGCCGACGTTCGGGCGCGCCCTGATAACCGCGCTCGCGCGCATGAACGGCTATCCTGTCGGCATCGTCGCCAACAACCCCATGGTGGGCGGCATCATGGATTACAAGGCGGCGCGCAAACAGGGGCATTTCCTGGAACTGTGCGATATGTTCAATATTCCGATCATCTTTTTCGCGGACATCCCGGGGCTGATGGTGGGTGCGGAGTCGGAAGCCGACGCGATCATGCGTGAAGGCGTGCGCACGCGCTACATCGGGCTGCAGTTGAAAGTACCGGTGTTCACGATCATGGTGCGCAAATGCTACGGCGTGGCCGGTGGGGGAGTGATAGACCGGCGCGGCCTCAATTTCAAGATCGCCTGGCCGTCAGCGCACTGGGGATCACTGCCGCTCGAAGGCGGCGTGAAGGCCGCGTACCGGCGCGAGATTGAAAACGCGCCCGACCCCGCGTTGCGCGAAAAAGAAATCGAGGAAGAGCTACGCCAGTATGGCTCTCCCTTCCGGACCGCCGAGGCGTTTGCGATCGAGGACGTGATCGATCCGCGCGAAACGCGGCCTTATCTGTGCGATTTCATCGGCGCGCTGCAAGGCCGTCTTGCGACGCAGCTCGGCCCGCGGCTAAAGGCGGGCGTCAGGCCATAACTATAAATGCACCATCGGAGGAATTGAAATGCGGCGGACGAATTTATTGCCGGCTCTTGCGCTTTTGCTGTTGACGGGAAGCGCCTGCGCGCAATCTGCGTGGAAGCCGGAACGCAACGTCGAGATCATTTCGGGTACTGCTGCCGGCGGCGCTGTGGACAAGGCCAACCGCACGGTGCAAAGAATATGGCAGGACAAAAAAATACTCGAAGTCACCTCGAGCGTAGTCAACAAGCCGGGCGGCGGCAACACGATCGCGTGGAACTACATCAACCAGCACGCGGGCGACGGCCACTATGTGTCGATCGCCCCGTATACGATACTGACCAACAAGATCATAGGCATGAGCCCGCTCTCTTATACGGATTTCACGCCGATCGCGCTGCTGTTTGATGAATACATTACGGTATCGGTGCGGGCCGATTCGCCAATCAAGAACGCGCAGGACATGATTGAGCGCCTGCGCAAAGATCCGTCGTCGCTCAGCATCGCGGTCGCCAGCGCGCTCGGCAATCACATTCACGTTGGCATTGCCAAGCCGCTCAAAACCGCAGGCGTGGACATCAAGAAACTCAAAGTCGTCGCTTTCAAATCGTCGGGCGACTCCGTGGCCGCGTTGCTCGGCGGTCATATCGACGTCGTTTCTTCGACCACGCCCAACGTGCTGGGACAGTTGCAGGCGGGAAAAATACGCGTGATTGCGATTACGTCGGCGACCCGGCTGAGCGGGCCGCTCGCGGGTGTTGCCACCTGGAAAGAGCAGGGCGTGAATATCGAATTTAACGCGTCGCAGGGTGCTATCGGGCCGAAAGGCCTGGCTGCCCCGCAACTCGCGTTCTGGGAAAACGCATTTCTCAGGTTATCGCAGAGCGATGAGTGGAAGAAGGAACTTGAGGCCAGTAACTGGCAGAGCAATTACCGCAACAGCCAGGACACGGCGCGTTACTACGAACGCGAATACGCCGAGATGAAAGCCGTGCTCGGCGAGTTGGGCCTGGTGCGGCAATAGTGCAGACCGGTGCGACAGGCGGACCGCTGGCGGGATATCGAGTGCTCGAGCTCGGTTCGACCGTGGCGGGCCCGTTTTGCGGGCGCCTGTTCGCCGACTTTGGCGCTGAGGTAACCAAGATCGAGCCGCTCGAGGGCGATGCGATTCGCGCCGCGGGCCGCCATCACCGCGGAAAATCGCTGTACGCGGCGAGCATATTGCGCAATAAGGATCTTGTCGCGCTCGATTTGCGTACGCCCCGCGGCCAGAGTATCGCGCGCAGGCTCGCTGCCAAATCCGACATCGTGATTGAAAACTTTCGTCCGGGCGGGCTCGAGAAATGGGGCCTCGGTTACGCGGATCTCGCCGCCGTCCGGCCGGATATCATCATGGTGCGGATCAGCGGGTTCGGGCAGACCGGCCCCTACAGCCAGCGTCCAGGCTATGGCGTGATCGCCGAAGCGGCAAGCGGCCTGCGGCACCTGACCGGCGACCCCGACCGGCCGCCAGCGCGTGTCTCGATTGCCCTTACCGATTACATTACCGGCCTTTACGCCGCGTTGGGGGCCATGATGGCGCTGAACTATCGCGAGCGCACCGGTCGCGGCCAGTGCGTAGATGCGGCGCTCGCCGAATGTGCGTTCAGCCTGCTTGAGCCGCATGTCCCTGCATTCGACAAACTGGGAATCGTCGCGAACCGTACCGGGTCGGGACTCGCTGGCAGTGCGCCCAACAATCTCTATCCAACGCGGGACAACTCTTACATCCACATCCAGGCGGCGCAGAACCCGGTGTTCAAGCGCTTTGTTCACGCGATCGGAATGCCGCAATTGCTGGCGGACCCGCGCTTTGCTGACGCGCTCGCGCGCGGCAAGCACATCGCCGACATCGACGCGGTCGTAACGGGCTGGACGGCAGCGCATGATATTGCGGATATCGAACGCATTCTCGAGCATGCCGATGTGCCCGCCGGGCGCATCAATACGGTCGCGGATATTTTCGCGGATGCGCAGTTTCGCGCGCGCGACATGATAGTTGAGACGCCGGACGACGAACTGGGTTCGGTCAAGCTGGTCGGCTGCGTGCCCAAGCTGTCCTTGACGCCGGGCCACATCAGCCGCAGCGGCGGGCGTCTCGGTCGCGATACGCGCGCCGTGCTGGGCGAGGCCGGCATCACGCCGCAGGAAATCGACGAACTCGCACGCGACCACGTCATTCTGTGCGACTCGTGAAAACCGGTTCTATTGACGTGAGGGGATGTATGGCCTCCAGGCAATTACCTGCTGACTGCGCAGGGCGTTGCATTGGCGCGCCGGCCCTGTTTTGCCGCGGGCCAGCTTTCTTGCTGAGCGCCGCGTGCTTTATGGCGTGGGCCTACAGCGCGGGCGCGCTGTGCGCCAGCCCCCCGCCAACTGCCTGGCAACCATCGAAGCCGATCGAATATATAGTTCCCGCCGGCGCCGGCGCGGCGCTGGATACTGCGGCGCGGGTCATCAAGCAAACCATGGAGAGCCAAAAAATCGTCACCCAGCCCATTGTCGTGCTGAACAAGGCAGGCGGCGGCGGTGCACTAATGAATGCGTATCTCGACCAACGGGTCGGGGATGCGACAGTGCTGGCAACAATAGCGCCGACCCTGCTGACCAGCAGGATTACCGGGCAACTGAAACAAACTTACTCTGATTTCACACCGCTCGCGGTACTTTTCAACGACTATGTGGCGGTTGCGGTCCGTAACGATTCGCCAATAAGAACGGCTGCCGACCTCATCGATCGCCTCAAAAAAACCGATACGCGCTTATCGGTTGGCGTTGCGGCAGCGATCGGGAACCATGTGCACATTGGTATCGCGCTGCCCGTAAAGGCGGCCGGCATCGACCTGAAAAAACTGGGGGCGGTTGCCTACAAGTCATCGTCCGAGTCGGTGACCGGAATGTTGAGCGGCGATCTGGACCTGGTTGCCAGCACAACGTCCAACCTGGTGACGTTAATGGCTGCCGGCAAGCTGCGGATCATTGCAATCAGCTCCCCGGCGCGGCTTGGCGGTGCGCTCGCGGAGACTCCCACCTGGAAAGAGCAGGGAATTGACGTGCAACTCGTCGCTACGCAGGGCGTCATGGGCCCGCGAGGACTGTCCGACGAGCAGATTGCTTACTGGGAACGCGCGCTTTCGCAACTGCAGCGCTCTGCCGACTATACGGCGTTGCTGGAACGACATTATTGGACGGCCAATTTCATGCCCCGCCGCGAGGCCCTTAAGTATTACGATACCCAGTACGGAGCGTGGAAGCAGACGCTGACCGATCTTGGCATCGCGAAAGATTGACTGCGTGCTTACTCCAAACGCGCACGCGCCTGATCACACGGTCGCCCTGCCGCCGGCAATTCGCAGCGCCGGCATGCAACCGTAAAAATTCAACCAGGACCAGACTATGGCATTTGAAAAACTACTCGAGGAATACGAAGCGCGGCGCGCCCGGGCGCTTGGCATGGGCGGCGCGGACAAGCTGGCGCGACGGAAGAAAGCCGGTCAACTGAACGCGCGCGAGCGCATCGCGGCACTGGTGGATGCCGGCAGCTTTATCGAGTCGGGACTGTTCGGCGCGTCGGGCGTGTATCCGGAACAGGAAGCGGAAACACAGACCGACGGCAAGATCGCCGGCTTCGCGCGCATAGACAATCGCGACGTGGCAATTGTCGTTAACGACTTTACTGTTAAGGGCGCCTCGACGAGTGCGACCAACGGCAAAAAGGTCGGCCACATGAAACGCACCGCCACCGAGCGCGGTATGCCGCTCGTGGTCGTCGGAGAATCGACGGGCGCACGCCTGCCTGATGCGATGGGCGCGCGTGGCATGGGACTCTTGCTCGGCAACGACAACACCCAGTTCCGCCGTACGCGCGAAACCCCGCTCGTCACCGCGGTCGTCGGCCCGTCGTTCGGCTCGTCGGCGTGGCTGGCGTGCCTGGCCGATTTTGCCGTCATGCAGAAGGGCGCGACGATGGCAGTGTCGAGCCCGCGTCTGATTGAAATGGCGCTCAACGAAAAAGTCGACCTCGAAGCGCTGGGCGGCTGGCGCATGCACGCCGAAATCACCGGTCTCATCGATCAGGTCGTCGATACCGAAGAGGAAATGTTCGCCGCTATCAAGCGGTTCCTCTCCTATCTGCCCAGCCATCATCGTGAAGCGCCGCCGGACGCGCCGGTGCCAGCGGGTTCCGGCGCCGACATGAAAGACGTATTTTCCATCGTGCCCGAGAAGCGCACCCAGGTGTACGACATGAAGCGCGTGATCAAGGCGCTGGTCGACAAAGACTCGATGTTCGAACTGAAGCCGCGCTTCGGTAAGAGCGCTACCGTCGCGCTGGCGCGCCTTGGCGGCAAAAGCGTCGGCATAATCGCTAACAACCCGCTGCATCGCGGCGGCGCGCTCGACGCCGATGCCTGCCGCAAGATCGTGGATTTTCTGGTGCTGTGCGATTCGTTCAACGTGCCCATCGTGCTGCTGGTCGACACACCGGGTTTCCAGATTGGTACCGAAGCCGAAAAAAGCGGCGCGCCGGGCAAGATCATGAATTTCATGAACGCGATGACTTTGGTCACGGTGCCCAAGCTGTCGGTAATATTGCGTAAAAGTTACGGTCGCGCTTACGTCTGCATGGGCGGCGGCCGGCACTCTGACGATATCGCGGCGTGGCCGACGGCCGAAATCAGTTTCATGAGCCCGGAGTTTGCTACCACCATCGTACATGGCGTTAAACCCGGCGATGCGGATTACCCTGCGCGGCTTGCCGAAATCGAGCAAGGATCCGATGTATGGGGGCTCGCATCAGTGTTCGCCGCGCAGTCGGTGATCCGTCCGGCGGAGACACGCGATTATTTAATTCGCATGCTCGAAGTCTACAAATTACGCATGACCAAGGGTGTCGGCCAGCATTTGATGCGCACCTGGCCGACGAGCTATTAACAAGCGACCGCAAAGGCGCAAAGGCGCAAAGTAAAACCGCAAGGAATACGATTTTTTTTGCGACTCCTTCGCGTCTCTGCGCCTTTGCGGCAAGGGATTTATAAATGTTTAATAAAGTGGTGGTGGCAAACCGCGGCGCCGTTGCCGCCCGCGTGCTGCGCGCGCTGCACGAAATGCGCATCAAATCCGTCGCTGTTTATTCCGAAGCCGACTATGGCGCGCCGTACCTCGAAATGGCGAGCGAAACTTATGCGATAGGCGCCGCGCCAGCGCGCGATAGCTATCTCAATCAGGATTTGCTGCTCGACGTGTTCAAGCGCGCAGGCGTCGACGGTATGCATCCGGGCTACGGTTTTTTATCGGAAAATGCGGAGTTCGCGCAAAAAGTGCAGGACGCCGGCGTGCATTTCATCGGTCCGTCGCCCAAGTGGATAGACGCGATGGGGCACAAGACGCGCGCCCGTGAAATCGCGGCGAAGTACGGCATGCCGATGTCCAAAGGTTCGGACGTCCTGCCGATGGAACCGGAAGCCATAATGGCAGCGGCGCGCAAGATCGGTTATCCGGTGCTGGTCAAGCCGGCGGGCGGCGGCGGCGGCATAGGCATGCTGCCGGCGAAAGACGAAAGTGAATTGCTCGCCGTCGTCGAGCGATCGCGTTCGATGGCGAGCCGCGGTTTCGGCAATGCGGAAGTCTATCTTGAGCGCCTGTTCGAAAAGCCGCGGCACGTTGAATTCCAGTTACTCGGCGACCAGCACGGCAATGCCGTGCATTTGTTCGAGCGCGATTGCTCGGTGCAGCGCCGTAACCAGAAAGTCATCGAAGAAGCGCCGGGCCCCGCGCTCGACCGCTCGAAAGTGAATGCGGTCGCCGACCAGGTCGCTGCCATCATCAAGGAAATGGGCTACGATAATATCGGCACCGTCGAAATGCTGATGAGCGCCGACGGCTCGTTCAACTTCCTGGAAATGAATACACGTTTGCAGGTCGAGCACGGCGTGACCGAAGAAGTGACGGGTGTTGATCTCGTGAAAGCGCAAATCCGCTCTTCCGCTGGCGAGAAATTGACTGATATCCTGCCAGCCAAGCTGGCGATCAACGGCCATGCGATACAGGCGCGCGTATACGCCGAAGACCCGAAGAATTTTTACCCTTCACCCGGCAAGCTCACGGTATTCCGTCCGCCCGAAGACAAAGGGATACGCGTCGAGACCGGCTACGCGGAAGGCCGCGACGTGACGCCGCATTACGATCCGATGATCGCCAAGGTGATCGTACATGCCGCGACGCGTGAACTCGCGATCCAGCAGCTCGCGCAGGCGCTGGAGGCATTCGATATCAAAGGCCCGAAGACAAATATTCCCGCGGTGGTCGCGATCCTGCGCTCCGAGCAGTTTCAGTCAGGCCAGGTGCATACAGGTCTCATCCCTGAAGTGCTGGCGAAGAAAAAAGCATGAGCGGCGCGCAACTGATTGCCGTGGCGCGTGCGCAAGGCCGCACCGCGCTGGACGAATTGGCGGGCAAGCAACTACTCGCCAGTTTTGATGTGGCCGTGCCGAAATCGGTTGTTGTACCGGATGCCGGTGCCGTCGCCGGCGCGATCGCCAAACTCAAACCGCCGTTTGCGCTCAAAGTCATGTCGCCCGAAATCCTGCACAAGAGCGACGCCGGCGGCGTGAAAATCGGCCTGAAGACTGCAGCCGAGGTCGAGCAGGCAATAGCTGCGATGGCCGCATTACCGGCAATCAAAAGCGCGCGCGTCGAAGGTTATCTGGTCGAGGAGATGGCCCCGGCCGGACAGGAGATCGTGGTTGGCGCGGTGCGGGATCCGGATTTCGGGCCGATGGTGATGGTGGGCCTCGGTGGAATCTTCGTTGAAGTGCTGGCCGACGTGGCGTTTCGTATCTGTCCGATTACGCGATTGGACGCGGAAGAGATGCTGGCAGAACTGAAAGGCGCAGCGATACTTCAGGGTGCGCGCGGCCGTCCAGCCGTCGCGCAGGACGCCATCATCGACGTATTGCTCAAGGTCGGCGGCGAAAATGGCCTGTTGATGAAGCACGCCGATGACTTCAAGGAAGCCGACATCAATCCGCTGATCGTCTCGGCGACCGGCGCGGTAGCGGTAGACGCCCGGTTCATACTGACCTGATTAAAGCTGAACCGCAAAGGACGCGAAGGAACGGCAATGAGGGATATCAAGTGATCAACGAAGGCTTTTCGTATTTGTCGATATGTTTCCTGCAAATAAATCTGAGTAATTCTTGTTATTCGTTGTTCCTTCGCGTCCTTTGCGTCCTTCGCGGTTAAAGGTTTTGACCTGAATGAAAACTTCTGTAATAGATCGCTACGCGCCGTTGTTCATGCCCAAGACCATAGCGGTGGTTGGCGCATCGACCAAGGGCAACGCCTTGCCCAACGTGTTCATCCGCCGTATCCGCGAGTTCGGGTTCACCGGCACTATTTATCCGATACACCCGACGGCATCCACGATCGACGGTTTGCCGGCGTTTCCGAATCTCGGCGCCACGCCGCAGCCGGTCGACTATGCCTATATAGCGGTGTCGGCGGCACAGGTACCCGACATACTCACTGTCGCCGCGGGACGCGTGCGATTTGCGCAGGTCGTTTCGAGCGGCTTCGGTGAGGTCGATGAAGGCAAGGATTTGCAGCAGCGACTGCTGAATGCAGCACGGGCGGGTGGCATGCGTTTGCTTGGCCCGAACTGCCTTGGCATCTA
>CANJHY010000051.1:0-26316 GCA_947474275.1 Betaproteobacteria bacterium | reverse complement strand
GCGACGTCTTCGCGCGCGATAAAGTCACGGACGGTATTGCGGTTCGCCAGATCCTGCGCACTCATGACCACTTCGCTGGTGCTTATCATCCCGGCGTTGGCGCTGAAAGGCAGCAGGAACACGGCTGCGATCAATAGGCGGCAAATGAGCATGCGGCAGGATGTCATATGAAGCTCCCTGTAATGAAAAATAATTCTAACGAACCACCGTAGCAGATAGTTGGAAGATATGTGCTGATGCGGGATCGTAAGGTCACACAATTTCGACGAGATCGGAATATTGCTTCAGCGTTGAGTCCGCGGTCAAAAAACGCAACGGTTCTGTCAGAGCCTGGGCAATGAGAATGCGGTCGAACGGATCCCGATGCACATCCGGCAGTCGCACAACGGCGGCGGCATGGCGCGCCGCTATCGGCAATTCAATGAACCCACTGCCGGCAATTGCCAGCACTAACTGATCTATATCGACGTCGAGTTTGCCAAGAGTCTTTTTTATAGTTGCCTCCCAGATGCTGGCGCTGCTAACGTAAACTTCTGCTGCGCCACCGATCGCCGTGCGCGCTGTCTTACTGAGTTGCCTGTCGTCTCTCACGCACCATAGAAATACATGCGTGTCGAGTAACAATCTCATTAGCGGCCTTCAAAGCCGGCGAGCACCTCGGCGGAAAGCGGCGAATCGAAATCTTTGGCGATTCTGATCTTCCCCTTGAGCTTTCCAAATTTGCGCTGAACCTTGGGAGGGGTAATCGAAACCAACTTCGCCGCCGGCTTTCCCGCTTTGGCGATAAGAGTTTCCTCGCCCCTCATCGCCGCATCAACGAGCTTCGAGAATTGCGTTTTCGCTTCGTGGATATTAACGGTAGCCATAATAAATAACGGTAGCCATACTAAACGCTTTTTTAAGTTAGTCCATATTAGTCCATGTTGGGCAAGTGGTCAATAGTCCGGGGCTGCGCGCAAACGACTGACATTAAATATACACGACCGGGAAAAGTCCTTCCCGACTGTCAATTTCGCCCAGTAGCCTCTCTCGGGTCGTGGCACTTGGAGAAACGGGCAAACCCGGGCCATGTAGCTCCCGGATACCTTGAATTGCTGTGCCACTTTGGTCATTGGTTTGGAGCAAACCAACCCGTAGAGTTCTTCCCTAGTAATCACATTCATACCCCGATTAAATCGTTCCAGATTATTCCGAGGGTAGCTTATTGCCCTGCTATGGAAGCTTCATGCCCAATAGGTCGGCGGACGAGAACAATAGCGTGCGCATCGGGGACTTGAAATGAATCCCGAATTCTGAATTCGAAACTGGCCGTGACCGAATCAGATAGCTGGCAACTTAGAAATCATATCGCCCACCGGCGGCTCGCATTGATATCGACTGAACCAGCAGTTGCGGAACCGTCCGTACCGCAAATAAAAAAGCCGACTAATGTCGGCTTTTTTATATTTACTAACTAATTGATTTTATTGGTCGGGGCGAGAGGATTTGAACCTCCGACCACCTGCACCCCATGCAGGTACGCTACCAGGCTGCGCTACGCCCCGAGGCAGCGATTATATCAGATGGGACTGCACCAACTGCGGCGTTAACCGCGCAGGAGGTCGAGGACGGACTTGATTTCTTTGCGCACTGCGGCGAGGCTCGCCTTGCCGGCGGCGACTGCGCGATTGGTCTTGGCGGGTTCGGTCACGATTTCGTCCAGGCGGTTGCGCGCACCGCTGATCGTGAAGCCCTGGTCGTACAGCAGGTCGCGGATACGCCGGATCAACAATACTTCATGGTGCTGGTAATAGCGTCGGTTGCCGCGGCGCTTGACCGGTTTTAACTGGGTGAACTCCTGCTCCCAGTAGCGCAACACGTGCGGTTTGACGCCGCACAGTTCGCTCACTTCGCCGATAGTGAAATAGCGTTTGGCCGGGATCGGCGGCAACGCTTCCTTAGGACTGTGGTTTGTTTCCATTATTATAGTTTTGTTCAACCATCGCCTTCAGTTTCTGCGACGCATGGAAAGTGACTACGCGCCGGGCAGTGATCGGAATCTCTTCGCCGGTTTTCGGATTGCGCCCGGGACGCTGCGGCTTGTCGCGCAACTGAAAATTGCCGAAACCCGATAGCTTGACGCCCTCTCCGTTCTCCAGCGCCAAGCGGACTTCTTCAAAAAAAGACTCCACCATGTCTTTGGCCTCGCGCTTGTTGAAACCTACTTTTTCAAACAGCAGGTCCGCCAGCTCGGCTTTGGTTAAAGTCATATTTTCCCCTTACTCTCGGAGCTTTGCTTGAAATTGCTCTTGTAACACTTTAAGCAACCGCTGTATCGCGGTCTCGGCTTCAGCGTCGGTCAATGTTTTATGAGTATCTTGCAATAATACCCTAAACGCAACACTTTTTTTATCTAAATCAATGCCTTTGCCACGATATAAGTCAAACAGCACGACCTCCAAAACTATGCCTGGAGCGTGCTTTTTGAGTGCTTCCAGCATGGCCTGGCCGGTCACTTTTTCAGGCACTTCAACCGCGATATCGCGCCGCACCGTGGGCTGCCGCGAGAATTCCGCATAACGGGTCGACTTACGGCCCGTGATTGCATCGAGATTCAGCTCGAAAACCATTGGTGCAAACGGCAAATCGTACTTTTGCTGCAGGCGTGGATGAAGCTCGCCCAACCACCCGATCGGCGCCCCCTCCAGCAGGATTTTGGCGGTCCGGCCCGGGTGTAAAGCGGGGTGTTCAGCGGCCTCAAAACTGGGGGCACCGGAACCCACGATGATTTCGACGTCAGATTTCGCATCGTAGAAATCGACCGTGCGCCGGGCGACACCCCATTGCTCCGCCACCGACCCGCCATACGCGAGTCCGCCCAACACCGACCGCTCCGAGTAGCCACCCTTCGAGTTGCGCGCATAACAGCGCCCGCTTTCGAAAATACGCACGCGCTCCTGCTGCCGGCTCACGTTCGTTTTAAGGCAATCAACCAGACTGCCGATCAAACCCGAACGCATTGCGTTGAGGTTCGAGGCGATGGGATTGGCCAGCATTACGGGGTCATTGTTGGAATAAAAATCAGCTTCCCACTGCCGATCGACGAAGCTGTAACTGATGACTTCCTGATAATCGCGCGCGACCAGCAGATCTCGCAATGCTGCGACATTCCTGCGCGTCTCGCTTGCAGGCAGCATGGCGTTGGCGGCAAGCGGCGCGTTGACAGCGATATTGTCGTAGCCGTGCAGACGAGCGACTTCCTCGATGAGGTCTTCTTCAATCGTCAGATCGAAGCGATAGCTAGGAGGCGTCACCAGGAATTCATTGCCGCGCCGCTCGCAATCAAAACCCAGATGCTGCAGCAAGCGCGCGATGTCTTCGGCCGTGAGTTCGACGCCCAGCAAGCGCCGCGCGCGCGCCGTGCGCAAGCGCACCGCTTTACGCTCCGGCAGCGCCGCTTTCGCCTCGCAGACCGGCCCTGCTTTGCCGCCGCAAATCTCCAGCACAAGCTGGGTTGCGCGTTCCATGGCCCGCCCGGTTGCGCCGAAATCAACACCCCGCTCGAAGCGGTATGCGGATTCCGACCCGAAACCCAGCACGCGCGACTTGCCGGCGATCACAGCGGGATCGAAAAACGCGCTTTCCAGCAGAATGTCGACGGTATCCGGGTTCACCGCACTGTCGGCGCCGCCCATGATGCCGGCCAGAGCGAGCGGTTTCTGTTCATCCGCAATCACCAGGAATTCGGGGTTCAGCGCGATTTCCTGTTCGTTGAGCAATTTGAGTTGCTCACCCACCTTGCCAAAACGCACCTGTATTCCACCGGCGATACGCGTCAGATCGAATGCATGCAGCGGCTGCCCGAGTTCCAGCATCACGTAGTTCGTCACGTCCACGATCGCGCTGATGCTGCGCAATCCGCTGCGCTCGAGACGCTGCACCATCCAGCGCGGCGGTGCCGCCCGTGCATTGACGCCGCGCAATACGCGGCCGCAATACAAAGGACATGCGGTTTTGTCTACCAGCGTGATATTAATTTTATCCGGCAAAATCGAAGCGGCCGTTGTAGCGACCGGCTTCAGCGCGCTGCCGGTAATCGCCGCCACTTCGCGCGCGACACCGGACACGCTCAGGCAGTCGCCGCGGTTCGGCGTCGGCTTGATCGTAAACAATTGATCGTCGAGCTCGAGATACTTTCGAATGTCCGTTCCAACCGGTGCATCGGCCGGCAGAATCAGCAGACCAGCCGCGTCATCGGCGATGCCCAGTTCCTTTGCCGAGCACAACATGCCAGTTGACTCGACGCCGCGCACTTTCGCCTGTTTGATCTCGATACCAGGCAACCGCGCGCCGACTTGCGCCAGCGGCACGCGTATGCCCGCACGCACGTTGGGCGCTCCGCACACGACCTGCAACGGCGCCCCGCCCGCGTTGACGCGGCACACCGTCAGGCGATCTGCGTCCGGGTGCTTCTGCACTTCGATGACTTCCGCCACCACGACTTTGTCGAACTCGGGTGCTGCACGCTCCAGCGCCTCGACTTCTATGCCACCCATGGTCAACGCATCAGCCAGCGCGCTGCTCGAAAGCGGCGTCTGGATAAAAGTACGCAGCCAGTTCTCTGAAAATTTCATTGGTCGCTAATTCCGCAGCTCAATTGAATTGCCTGAGGAAGCGCAGGTCGTTCTCGTAGAAAAGGCGCAGATCGTTCACGCCATATCTCAGCATGGTCAAACGATCGGGGCCGAGACCAAACGCAAAGCCCTGGTATTTTTCGCTGTCGATATTGACGTTGCGCAGCACGTTCGGATGCACCATGCCGCAGCCGCCGATTTCCAGCCAGCCATCACCAAAACTCATGTCGATTTCGGCCGACGGCTCGGTGAACGGAAAGAACGACGGCCGGAAGCGCACTTTCAGATCTTCCCGCTCGAAAAAGCGCCGCAGGAAATCCACCACCACGCCTTTGAGATCGGCAAAACTTACGTGCTCGTCTATCCACAGCCCTTCGATCTGATGGAACATCGGCGAGTGCGTTGCATCCGAATCGACGCGATAGACGCGGCCTGGTGCGATGATCTTGATCGGCGGTTTGTGCGTTTCCATGTAACGGATCTGGATCGGCGACGTGTGCGTGCGCAGTAAATGCTTGCCGTCGTCCAGGTAAAACGTATCGTGCATCGAGCGCGCTGGATGGTTTTCCGGCTGATTCAGCGCGGTAAAGTTGTAATAGTCGGATTCGATCTCCGGACCGTCGACGACTTCGAAGCCAATTGAATGAAATAACGTTTCTATACGTTGGAGCGAACGCGTGACCGGGTGCAATCCACCGGCACCGATGCCCCGCCCCGGCAGGGTGACATCCAGCGCTTCCAGCGCCAGCTTTGCGTCGAGTTTTGCCGACTGGATTTTGTTGCGTTGGGCTGCGAGCGCCGCTTCTATCTGTTCTTTCGCGGCATTGAAGCGCGCGCCCATGGCGGGACGCTCCTCCGGCGCAAGCTTGCCGAGACTTTTCTGCAATTCAGTGAGTGCGCCGGCCTTGCCGAGATAACGCGCCTTGGCGTGTTCGAGCTGCGCCGCATCCGTGATCACGGCAAACGACTGCAGCGCCTCCTGCACGATAGTTTCTAATTTTTCCACGCTTGATCCAAAAAAAAAGGAGGCCGACCTCTGCGGGCGCAGCCTCCTTCTGGTCGTCGAGTCCGCTCAGACGCCGAGGGTGGCCTTGGCTTTTTCGACAAACTTCGTAAACGCAGGCTTGTCCATGACGGCGATATCTGCCAGCACTTTGCGGTCGACCACGATCGCGGCTTTTTTCAGCCCGTTCATGAATACGCTGTACGACAAACCGTGTTCACGTACCGCGGCGTTAATGCGCGTGATCCACAGGCTGCGGAAATCGCGTTTCTTGTTGCGGCGGTCGCGGTAGGCATACTGCCCGGCGCGCATGACCGCTTCGTTGGCGACGCGGAATACGTTGTTGCGGCGGCCGCGGAAACCCTTGGCGCGCGCGATGACTTTTTTATGGGCGGCACGCGCGGTGACGCCACGTTTGACTCTAGGCATGGTTCATCTCCTTACGCGTAGGGAAGCATTTTGTGGACGGAATGCTGATCGCTCTCGTGCACGCCGGTACCGCCGCGCAACTGACGCTTGCGCTTGGTGGTTTTCTTGGTGAGGATGTGGCGCAGAAACGCGCTGCCCCGTTTAATGCGGCCACTGGCGGCCACCTTGAAGCGCTTTTTCGCGCCGCTCTTGGTCTTCATCTTAGGCATGACTACTCCATTTTTTCTGACATAGCGCCGGGTGCTTCCCAGTGGGAAGACTTCGGGAACCCGGACAACTACTTCTGAACTGCAACTACTTTTTTTCGGCTGTCGCCGTTGCTGCCACCGGCTCCGCAACTGCGGCGGGCACCGGTTTTTCTGCTTCTTTCGGTTCCTTCAGTTCTTTCTTTACTGCATCCTTTGCTGCATCTTTCTTCGGTGCCGCAGCGGCCGGCTTGATGACAGTCTTTTTCGGCGACAGCACCATCACCATCTGGCGGCCTTCCATCTTCGGATACTGCTCGACCACGCTGAAAGGCTCGAGATCGTTTTTCACCCGCTCGATAAGCCGGATGCCGAATTCCTGGTGCGCCATCTCGCGCCCACGGAACCGCAACGTCACCTTGCACTTGTCTCCTTCATCGAGGAAACGCGTCAGGTTGCGCAGCTTGATGTTGTAATCGCCGTCGTCGGTGCTCGGACGAAACTTCACCTCCTTGACGATGATCTGCTTCTGCTTCAGCTTCGCTTCGTGCCGCCGCTTGCTTTCGCGGTACTTGAATTTGCCGTAATCCATGACACGGCAAACCGGCGGCACTGCCGTCGGCGCAATTTCCACCAGATCCAGCTCTGCCGCTTCCGCCTGCGCATTAGCGGCTGCAATCGTGACGATGCCAACCTGTTCCCCGTTGGGCCCGATCAACCGGACTTCGGGAGCATTAATTTCGCCGTTGATGCGCGGCTCTTTTTCCTGAACTATTTGAAAACCCCGCTATATCAAAAAGTTATGCCGCGCGCCCAAGCTTTCGCGCCTCATCCAGCAGGCGCTCAGCGAAGTCCTTAATCGGCATCTGGCCGAGGTCTTCGCCTTTGCGGGTCCGCACGGCAACTGTCTGCGCCGCCATCTCCTTGTCACCCAAGATGACCTGATACGGCAGCTTTTGCAGACTATGTTCTCGAATTTTATAGGTTATTTTCTCATTTCTCAAGTCGGATTCGACCCGCAACCCGGCCCGCCTCAGTTCCGCGACCACTTGTTCGGCGTAAGCGGCCTGGTTGGCGGTGATATTCATGACCACGACCTGGAGCGGCGCCAGCCATACCGGCAGCGCCCCGGCATAGTTTTCCAGCAAAATCCCGATAAAACGCTCCATGGAGCCGACAATCGCCCGGTGCAGCATCACCGGCACATGGCGCGCGTTGTCTTCCGCCACGTATTCGGCCCCCAGGCGCCCCGGCATCGAAAAATCGACCTGCACCGTTCCGCATTGCCATACACGGCCGATCGAGTCTTTGAGCGAAAATTCGATTTTCGGCCCATAAAACGCGCCCTCGCCCGGCAAGGTATCCCACGGCACGCCTTTTTTGTTCAAAGCATCCGCGAGCGCCTTTTCCGCCACATCCCAGGTCTCATCCGAACCCACGCGCTTCACCGGACGTGTCGATAGTTTGTAAATGATTTCGTCGAAACCGAAGTCGCGATAAACGTTGACCAGCAAATCGATGAAGTTCTCGACCTCGGGTTCGATTTGCGCTTCGGTGCAGAATATGTGGCCGTCGTCCTGCGTAAAACCACGCACGCGCATGATGCCGTGCAGTGCGCCGGAAGGCTCATTGCGGTGGCACGCGCCGAATTCGCCGTAGCGCAGCGGCAGATCGCGATAGCTGTGCAGGCCATTGTTGTATATCTGGACGTGGCCGGGGCAGTTCATCGGCTTCAGCGCGTAATCGCGGTTCTCGCTCGCCGTGGTGAACATGTGCTCGTGGTAATTCTCCCAGTGACCGGACTTCTCCCACAGCGAGCGGTCGAGGATCTGCGGGCACTTCACTTCCCGATAGCCGTTGTCCTGATAAACGCGGCGCATGTACTGCTCGACCTGCTGCCAGACCGTCCAGCCGTGCGGATGCCAGAACACCAGGCCCGGCGCTTCCTCCTGCATGTGAAAAAGATCGAGCTGCTTGGCGAGCCGCCGGTGATCACGTTTCTCGGCCTCTTCCAGCATGTGCAAATAGGCTTCCTGGTCTTCCTTCTTCGCCCATGCCGTGCCGTAAACCCGCTGGAGCATCTCGTTCTTGGAATCGCCGCGCCAGTACGCGCCAGCGAGTTTCATCAGCTTGAAAACCTTCAGCTTGCCGGTCGACGGCACGTGCGGTCCGCGGCACAGGTCGATGAAATCGCCTTCGCGATACAGCGATACGTCTTCGCCTTGCGGAATCGACGCGATGATTTCGGCCTTGTAGTGCTCGCCGATGGCCTTGAAAAACTCAATTGCCTTGTCGCGCGGCCATACTTCGCGCGTCACCGGCAAATCGCGCTTGGCAAGTTCGGCCATGCGTTTTTCGATCGCCGCAAGGTCGTCCGGCGTAAACGGCCGCTTGTAGGAAAAATCGTAATAGAACCCGTTGTCGATGACCGGACCTATCGTGACCTGCGCATCCGGAAACAATTCCTTCACTGCATAGGCCAGCAGATGCGCCGTCGAGTGGCGGATCAGGTCGAGACCTTCGGGACTCTTGTCGGTGATGATGGCGAGATCGCTGTCCTTGTCGATGACGAACGACGTATCGACCAGCGCGCCGTTGACCTTGCCGCCCAGCGCGGCCTTCGCCAGACCGGGGCCGATGGCGGCAGCGACCGCGGCCACCGCAACCGCGTTATCGAATTGACGGACCGAACCGTCGGGAAGTTTGATATTGGGCATTTTGATTTACTCAACGAAAAGACGAAAAAAAAGCGCGGGCCAGCCGCACTTTTTTCCAGACCGCGAAAAACAGCACGACTAGAGTCGCAGGGACAACGTGCAAGTTCGCGGTGTCATAACGCTCTCTTTCCGTATTGCATTCGTTGGTAGGCGCGATTGGACTCGAACCAACGACCCCCACCATGTCAAGGTGGTGCTCTAACCAGCTGAGCTACGCGCCTAAAAGTCGGGCATTCTACCTGATGCAGCGCAGTCGTTCAATTAAATGCCTGTTTACGCGGAATTTGATGTGGTCTGCGTCCCGGTTGCGACGAACCCGGCCGCGCCATATAGTGCATCCCAAATATGCTGCCAGACACTGCGGGGAGATCGAATGCCAGCTTACATCATCGTGCAGATCGAAGTCACCGATCCTGCGGGCTACGACGACTACAAGAAAATCGTACCGGCATCGCTGGCCGCTTATGCCGGTAAATTTGCGGTCAGGGGCGGCGCGTGCGAAACGCTGGAAGGTTCGTGGCAGCCCAAGCGCGTGGTCGTGCTCGAATTTCCGAGCGTGGAACGCGCCAAGCAATGGTGGGCGTCGGACGAATACCGCGACGCCAAGGCACTGCGTCAACGCACTGCCAAGACTGAAATGATCGTGGTTGAAGGCGCGACGTGAAAATGGCAGCGGCGTTGAGTTTCTGCGCGTGCACCGGGGCCGCCGCTTTGGCTGCCGACGACCTGGGAAGGACAGACATGGTGAGCGTGCCGGCAGGGACATTCACGATGGGCCACCATGAAGGCCCGCCTGACGAACGGCCCGCGCACCAAGTCAACCTCGCGGCGTTTTCGATTGATCGCCTGGCAGTGACGAACGCGCAGTTCGCGGAATTCCTGAACGCAGTGGGGCCGCACAACAAGCAAGGTGAACGCCTGTACGATTTCGACGATGCCGACGCGCGCATACACCAGCAAGACTCCCGCTGGAGCGCTGACCAGGGTTACGCAAATCATCCGGTCGTCGAGGCCGCCTGGCCAGGTGCGCGCAACTATTGCGCATGGCGCGGCAAACGGCTGCCCAGCGAAGCCGAATGGGAAAAGGCTGCCCGCGGAACCGACGGCAGAAAATATCCGTGGGGTGATATGCCGCCAGACCGTACGCGCGCGCATTTCTCGGCGCGATTCAACGAAACGGCACCGGTGGAAGAATTTCCCGCCGGCAGCAGTCCGTATGGCGCAGTCGGCATGGCCGGCAATACCTGGGAATGGGTATCCAGCGCATACCGGCCCTACCCTTTTGATGCACATGACGGTCGCGAAGATTTGCAGTCAGGCCCGGTGCGCGGCACGCGCGGCGGCGGGCACGATTCCTCTGCCGACGAGATTACCACCACGCAGCGCGGGCGTTATTTATCCCGTAACCCGGCGGCAGGGCACCACAATATCGGGTTTCGCTGCGCCAGATAAAGCGCAGCGGGCGCCGAGACAAGGCATGAATTTTCCTAACGTTCACAGGACGGCCCGCGAACTACTGGCGGCTTACGATCAGGGCACACTGATTGCCACGCCCACCGAACGCGATCGATGCTTCGATTGGGATGCGGCATACGGCGTGCTCGCGGATATCGTCGCCATGCGCCTCGCACGCGGCGAACGTTGCGTCGGCCGCAAAATCGGATTCACCAATCGCAACATCTGGGCGGAATACGGCGCCACTTCGCCGATATGGGCGCCCGTATACGACAGCACGCTCACCTATGCGAAGAACAATCTGACGACGCTCGCCTTGCGCGGCAGCGTGTCGCCGCGGCTGGAGCCGGAAATCGCCTTCAAGCTGCGCGGGCCGGTGCCTGCCGGTTGCCGCGATGCTGCGACAATATTGCAATCGATCGAATGGCTGGCGCCGAGTTTCGAAATCGTCGATTGTCATTACGAGAACTGGGAATTCAAGTCCGCCGATTCGGCGGCGGACCAGTCGTTGCACTGGCGCCTAGTCGTAGGGGAGCCCTGCTCTTTTAAGCCGGCCGATATTCCGCAATTGGCGATACAGATTCGCGACTGCAAGGTCGCGCTGTCGTGCAACGGCACCGTACGTGATCGCGGCGTAGGCAGCAACGCGCTCGGCCATCCGGCACTGGCACTGGCCTTTCTGGTCGACATTCTCGCCACACAGCCGCAATTCGATGGGCTTGTCGCCGGTGAAATCATTACCACGGGCACCTTGACCGCGGCGCTTCCGGTCGCGCCCGGAGAAACCTGGACTTCGGAAATCAGCGGCCTGCCGGTCGCGCCGCTGACTGTTAAATTTACCGGTTAGCGCCGCGCTGCGCGCGCAACACCCGGCACGTTGGCGATCAACGCCAGCACGCGATTCAGTTCATCCAGATTACTGATCTCGACGGTCAGCTGCATGCGCGCGGAAGCATCGCGGCTCGCGGTATTGGTGGCGGTGACGTTGATGTGCTCGCGCGAAAATATCTCGGTGATATCGCGCAGCAGACCGGTGCGGTCGCCCGCCTCGATCACGACGTCGACCGGAAACGTCGCCTCCGTGGAGACGCCCCAGTCTGCCGCGATCAACCGCTCCGAAGAGAGCCGTTTTACGTTCACGCAACCCCGCCGGTGTATCGTGACCCCGCGTCCGCGCGACACGAAACCGATGATGGCATCGGGCGGCGCCGGCTTGCAGCATCGCGCCGGCACCGTGAGCAGTTTGTCGACGCCCACGATCAATATGCCGCCCGGCTGCGCGCGCGGTTTTCTGACTATCGGTTGCTCGTCGATCGCCGGCGGCAGCGCGTCCTCGACGCGCAACGCAGTCTGCATCTGGCGCGGGCTGATTTCGCCGCGGCCGATTTCGGCCAGAAAATCATTCAGCTTCGCAAACCCGAACTCCTGCGCAAACTTGTCAAGATTGACTCCCGTCATGCCCTCTCGCTGCAATTCTTTTTCCAGGATTTCGCGCCCTTCCGCCACCGAGGCCTCGTGGTTCAGGCGATTGAACCATTGCCTGACCTTGCCGCGTCCGCCCGCGCTCTTCAGAAAACCGAGCGCCGGGTTCAGCCAGTCGCGGCTGGGCCCGCCCTGCTTCGCAGCGATGATCTCAACCCGCTGACCGTTGGCAAGCGGCGTGTTGAGCGGCACCATCACGCTGTTGACCCGCGCACCACGGCAGCGATGGCCGAGATCGGTATGCACGTGATACGCAAAATCGATCGGCGTCGCGTCCCGCGGCAAATCGATGACGCGCCCCTGCGGCGTCAGCACGTAGATCGTGTCCGCAAAAAGTTCACTGCGAAACTGTGCAGCGACGTCTCCTGCATCGGCGACCTCGTCCTTCCACTCGACGATTTGCCGTAGCCACGCGATTTTGTCGTCATAGCCGACGTCGCTGCGCACGCCTTCCTTGTAGCGCCAGTGCGCAGCGACCCCGTATTCGGAGTGCTGGTGCATCTCCAATGTGCGGATCTGGATTTCCAGCGGCTTGCCCTCTGCGCCGATGACGGCCGTATGCAGCGAGCGGTAATTGTTGCCTTTGGGTTTGGCGATGTAATCGTCGAATTCGTTCGGCAGCGGGCTCCATAAACGGTGCACGAGATCGAGCGCCGCATAGCAGTCCCTGATGTCCCCGACCAGCACGCGCACCGCGCGCACGTCGTAAAGCGCGTCGAAATCGACGCCCTTGCGCCGCATTTTGTTGTAGATGCTGTAGATGTGCTTGGGCCGGCCGCTGATTTCGGCCTTGATGCCGGCGCGCGCAAGCACTTCACGCAGGCGCGTCATCGCCATCTCGATGTATTGCTCGCGGCCACTGCGCTTTTCGTCGAGCAGGCCGGCGATGCGTTTATAAGTTTCCGGCTCCAGTATGCGCAGCGCCAGGTCCTCGAGTTCCCATTTCAGCTGCCAGACGCCGAGCCGGTTGGCGAGCGGCGCGTAAATGTCGCGCGCAAGGCGCGCCGTGTCATGGCGCAACTGCGCATCGTCGCACTTGACGACGAAACGCAGGGTCTGCGTGTGTTCCGCGAGCTTGATCAGCACGACGCGCACGTCCTGCGCCATCGCCAGCAGCATTTTGCGCAGGCCTTCCAACTGCGCCGGCGCATCTGCGTTCGGCGCGCGGTCGCTCAGGCTTTGGATCATCGCCATGCGCGCGACGCCATCCGCCAGTTCCGCGACACGCGGCCCGAAGCGGTCGCGTATTTCCACCACGGCATCGTGCTTCGCGGCCGCCGGCACCAACAGGCTCGCGGCCAGGCACTCGGCATCGAGCTTGAGATCGCGCAACAGCGTGGCAGTGTTCAGCACGTGCTCCAGCGCCGGCTCCCCGCCCTTCGCAGTTTCCTCGTGCAACAACGGCGCCAACCACTCGAGCACGCGCTTCAGCAAATCGACATCAGCCGCCGGATGGTCGGCAGCGAGCGCGGCTATCCATGCGGCTGCCCGCTCGTGGTCGGGAGCCGTCACCAGTTTCAAATGCGTCACGCGTGCCATACGTCGATTTCCATCGTCTGGGTTGCGAGTTTTCCATGCTTTTTCACGCGGCCCGATTTTACGCGACTTCAACAGCTGCGATAATCCACCATCATGAGTAAACGTTGCGCATGGGCGGACTCGACGCCGCTGATGACCCGGTATCACGACACCGAATGGGGCGTGCCTGTACATGACGACCGCACGCTGTTCGAATTCCTGACGCTCGAAGGCGCGCAAGCCGGGCTCTCGTGGAACACGATACTCAACAAGCGCGAGAACTATCGCGCCGAGTTCGCGAATTTCGATCCGCGCAAGGTCGCGCGCTACGACAAACGCAAAATCGCCGCACTGATGCTTGACCCGGGCATCGTGCGCAATCGCCTGAAAATCGAGTCCACGGTCAGCAATGCGCGCGCACTTATTGCGGTGCAGCAGCAATTTGGCTCGTTCGACCAATTTATTTGGCAGTTCGTCGACGGCAAACCAAGGCGCAACCGCTGGCGCCATTTGCGCCAGGTTCCGGCTTCAACCATAGTGTCAGATAAGATGAGCAAAGAATTGAAGCGTTTGGGATTTCGCTTTATCGGCACCACTATTTGCTATGCCTTTATGCAGGCCACCGGCATGGTAAACGACCATCTGATGACCTGTTTTCGTGAAAAATCGGGCACCCGCCCGCCTTCACGCAACTGTTGAAAAAGCCACGGTTTCAGGTTGATAATAGAACCAATCCGCAGGGCGATAGACTGTCCAGACAGCCCGGCACTACCAACGCTACATAAAAACGATGGAGGCGCGCGATGTATCGAACGTTGATGCTGATTGCCGCTGGTTCGTTTGTCACGACCTGCTTCGCACAGAGCGCCGGAGATACAGTATCTCCGCCGGCCAATCTGCATCCGCCAATCAATCTCGACTCGGATACGTTGCGCGCGACACTGGCGCCCCGCCAGTTTGGACTCAAGCCGCCTACTTCTAATCTTCCCGCCGGCATCACCTTGCCATTCGGCATCGACTACCACCGCGACGCCAAAGGGCTGCTCATGCCGCTAGATCAGAAGAACGAATGGGGCGTCGGCATCGGCCTCAATCTCAATTCTTCCTCGATCGTCGAATTGAGCCCGAGCGGCGTGCTGGGCCTGTCGCCCAAGCGCGCGCCGGGTGTCATGCTGAACAGGAAGTTTTAAATCCGGCGCCACGCGCGCCGCCCTGCACCGCTCCTCTGCGTTGTTACAACGGGCCACGCGCTGATGGCCGAGCAGCCCGATGCCGTGCTCGATGCATTAATTGAATTTCTGTGAACCGCACGCCTGCAGCGTAGTTACTCAACCTCGTCGTCACGCAAGTCGGGATTCGCCAGCGCCGCGTGCCAGTAGCGGCGATACAGCGCCCGATAGCGCTGAATGCTGACCTTGCCATCGCCCGCCACCTCAACGAGCAAGGCGCCGTCGTAATCGGTGCGGTAGATGCGGCTGCCGAGGGTGCGATAGCGGTCAAGCACTTCGTCTTTGGGATGCCCGAAACGATTGCGGTAGCCGGCGGCGACCAGTGCGATATCGGGATTCACCTGCGCGACGAATTCCGCCGATGACGAAGTACGGCTGCCGTGATGAGGCACCAGCAGCACCTGCGCGCGCAGCTTGTCGGGCACGCTCGCCAGCATTTCACGTTCTGATTTTTGCTCGACATCCGCCGTCAGAAGGACGTTCGCCCGCGCCGTGCTGATGCGCAATACGCAACCGCGGTCGTTGCTGCGAAATTTTTCGCGGGCATAGTGATCCGGCGCCGGATGGAGTATCTCGAAATCCACGCCGTCCCACTGCCAATGCATGCCTGCTTCGCATCTTTGCGTCGACGCGGCCTGCGCAATTGCCGGATGATCGGCTGGCATCGAAGTCGATATCCACTGCGGCGACAACGCCTGCAGCACGGAATTGGCGCCGCCACTGTGATCGGTGTCGCCGTGGCTGATGATCAAGCCGCTCAATGAGCGCACGCCGACCGCTCGCAAGTAAGGCACGATGATGCGATTGCCACTGTCTATCTGCGGCCCGTAAGAGGGCCCCGCGTCGTAGACCAGGGAATGATGGCGCGTCTGCGCGACGACGGCGAGCCCCTGCCCGACGTCGAGCACCGTCAGCTTAAGCGCACCGTCTGCCGGCAATGCGGGTTCGACCAAAAACAAAGGCAGCAGTCCTGCCATGCCTATCCAGCGCGCCGGGAATCCGCGCGGCAACAGCAGCCACAGTATCGCCAGCATGGCGATGACGACTGTCCAGGCCGGCGGCGCGTGCTGTTGCCAGACCGCGAGCGGCACCGCGCTCATCCATTCAAGCATTGCGCCGCACACGGCCATCACTGCGTACGCGACGTGCAGCACCAGATCAAACGGCAGCACCACGCCGATCAGGGTTAATGGCACGACAACGAGGCTCACGACCGGAATTGCAATTGCGTTGGCGAGTGGCGAGACCAGTGATATCTGCTGAAACATTGCGAGCAATAGAGGAATCAATCCCAGCGTGATCGTCCATTGCACACGCGCCCATGCGCTGAACCAGTGCTCCTGCGCGATGCGGCCGGTCGTTACGTACATGATCAGGCCGACCGCGCCGAATGACAGCCAGAACCCAGGCGCCAGCACCGCCCACGGATCAATCGCAAGCACCACGAACAGCGCCGCGCTCAGCACAACCGAGGCCGAACTCAAACGTCCGCACCATAACGCTATCGCCACCACGGCGAGCATGTAGACCGTGCGCTGCGCCGGCACCGCGAAGCCTGCCAGCCAGGCGTAGGTCAGCGCGGTCAGCAGCCCTGCCACTGCTGCCGCTTTGCGCGCCGGCAGGCGCAGTGTCAGGCGCGCGCTGCGACACCACAGCCAATAAACCATGGCAAAAGCAAGTCCCGAGATCATCGTCACGTGCAGCCCCGAAATGCTCATCAGATGATTGACGCCGGTGCGCGTAAAGACCTGCCATTGCGCTTGGGTGATAGCGCGCTGGTCGCCGACCGCCAGCGCCGCCAGCACACCGGCATACGGCGCGTCGGTCAACACAGTCTGGATGCGGGTACGCACCGCCTCGCGCACTCTTTCGACCAGATATTGCGGCCGCGCAACCAATGTCGACAACCGCCGGTTCTCCTTGCCCGCCCGCACATAGCCGTTCGCGCGTATGTTGCGTTCGAGCAGCCAGGCCTCGTAGTCGAAACCATGTGGATTGAGCGTGCCGTGCGGCCTTCGCAGCCGGACCGTCAATCGCCAGCGCTCGCCCGCGCGCAGTTCAGGCAATGCCGACGGACGTTCTTCGCGCGCCGCGTTGCCCCACCATGACAATGCGATGTGCGCCGGCACCGCAGCTTGCGGGGTCAGCACGTTTTCGACGTCGAATTCGAAACGCACACTGCGCTCATATGGCTGCGGCATAGCCGCCACCACGCCGACTATCTGTATGTTTTCGCCTTCCCACTCGACCGGCAACGCGTCGCTCAAACGCAGTTGCGCCAGACACGCCGCCCATAAAAACCCGCAGGCCGCGCAACACGCAGCGGCAGCCACGCGCCGGGAGCATAGCCAGAATCGCGTCCGCAAACGGACCGCGAGCAGGACAGCCAACGCGGCCGGCAACGCCAGCCACCAACCGTGCAGCGCCGGCAATTGCGCCTGCCCTTGCAGCCACCATACGCCCGCGGCGAAGCAGATGACGTAAAAGCGCATGAACGAATCACCGGTAGTCGATGTCAGTGGATATAACGCGCAAACGTGCCGGAAACGGTTAGGCCATTGGTCATAGAACAATGAAAGTCTGGGCACCCATTTCCTGAAAGCAAACCCGGTTAAATGAAATCAATTAACGAGGACCACCCTAGGTAGAATGTCGCCACCCCATGCCTCGCAAGTTTTTCAGGAAGTACCTGCCCAGCCACGCCACGATCAGCGAAAACCGCTACGTGGCGCGTTTCGGCTCGCTGCTGACCCACCACAACCTGTGGCATTTGCACCGCCGCTCGGTGGCGGGCGGTTTCGCCGTCGGCATGTTCGCCGGCATGATCCCGGGCAGCAATCCGGTACAATTCACCGCTGCGGCTTTGCTCGCGATCGGATTTCGCGTCAATCTGCCGATCTCGCTCATCGTCACGCTGTATTCGAACCCTTTCACCATCGTGCCGCTGTACTATGTTGCATTCAAACTCGGGCAACTGGTCGTGATGGACAGCGGAGCGACCATGCCTGAGATCGCGCTCCATCTCGAAGGCAAAGGCTTCAGGGAATGGCTGCCGGCCGCGCTTGACTGGCTTGCTTCAATCGGCAAGCCCCTGCTCATCGGCCTGCCGCTGCTCGCCCTGCTACTGGCGGCGATCAGCTATCCGCTGGTGCGCCTGGCGTGGCGTTGCTACGTCGTCCAGGCATGGCGGCGGCGCAAATTCAAAACCGCAAAGGCTGCATGACATCATGACCGCTCCCCGCTACTGGAAAGAAGCCATACGTGAGCTCTCAGCGTGCGATCCGGTGATCAAAAAAATCGTGGCGCAATCGAAAGGTCTTACACTGCGTTCGCGTGGCGACGCATTCAATACGCTGGCGCGTTCCATCGTCGGCCAGCAGATTTCGGTAAAGGCCGCGCAAAGTGTATGGGACAGACTCGTTGTGGCGGTGCCTGAGATGCAACCGGAAATCGTCCGCAAGCATGACGCCGACGCGCTGCGCGCCTGCGGATTGTCGCGCAGCAAGGTCGTTTACCTGCACGACCTCGCGCACCACTTCGCCGAAGGCAAATTGAGCGTGACGCGCTGGGACCGGATGACGGACGACGAATTGATCGCCGATTTGACGCAGGTGCGTGGCATCGGCCGCTGGACCGCCGAAATGTTTCTGATTTTTTACATGACGCGCCCAGATGTGCTGCCGCTCGACGATATCGGCGTGCAGCGCGCCATGAGCCTGCACTACAACAACGGCAAACCAGTGTCGAAACTCAAGATGACATCCATCGCCAAGCGCTGGCAACCGTGGCGCTCGGTGGCGACCTGGTACATGTGGCGCAGCCTCGATCCCGTGCCCGTCGAGTATTAACGCCTTAGTCCGGCCGCATGCCGGAATCCTTGACGATCTTCGCGTATTTGACGAGTTCGGCCTTTACGAAAGCAGCAAGCTCTTCCGGCGTGCCGCCGACGGGGTCCGCTCCCTGCGCAACCAGCCAGTCGCGGAATTCAGGCACGCGCAGAACTTTCACCACCTCCGAATTGAGCTTCGCAACAATTGTCGCAGGCGTTCCCGCGGGAACGAACATGCCGTACCAGGTGGTCGCTTCGAATCCGGGAAACGCGGCTTCGGCTACGGTAGGCAATTCAGGCGCTGCCTGTGAGCGCCTGGCACCGGTAACCGCGATCGCGCGCAACCGACCGCTCTTGGCGAACGGCAGCGTCGAAGTGATGCTGCTGAACATGATCTGTGTCTCACCGCTGAGCAGTGCGGTGAGTGCAGGACCCGTGCCTCGATAAGGTATATGCACGAGTTTCGCATGCGCCGCATCGCCAAACATTACACCCGCCAGCTGGGCCGGCGTGCCGGTGCCCGATGAACCGTAGTTCAACTCGCCCGGCCGCCTGAGCGCCAGCGCAGCAAGTTCCTTCACCGTGCGTACCGGCAGTGAGGGATGCACGACGAGCAGATTAGGCAGCGATGCAATCTGCACCACCGCGACAAAATCCCTGATCGGATCGTACGGAACCTTCGCATACAGGTTGGGATTGATTGCCAGCGTCGTGTTCGAACCGTTGAACACGGTGTAACCGTCGGGTGCCGCCTTCGCCGCCAGCTCCGCTCCAACCATCGTCGCGGCGCCGGCACGATTGTCGACTACCACTGTTTGTCCGAGCGCTTCGGTAAGTCTTGGCGCAAGCGCGCGCACCACCAAGTCCTGTCCGCCGCCGGGCGGAAACGGCACGATATAGCGGATCGGTTTAGACGGATAACCCTGCGCGGCTGCCTGTGCCGCCGCCAACGTCGCAATACTGAACAAGACACAACGGAATCGTCCCACCTGTTTGCTCCCCGGCATTGCTGATTACTCGCCTTCACCTTCGGCCGCGCAACCTTCCGCGCGCCAGCGCAACATGCCGCCATTCAGGTTGGCAATGTCGCGTATGCCCTCCTTCTGCAACATGACCACCGCCTGCGCCGAGCGCGCGCCTGAGCGGCACACCGCGACCACCGGCCTGTCGCGGCTGATATCGGCGGCACGCTGTTTCAATTGGCCTAGCGGAATCAATCTGGCGCCGGCGATATGTCCGAGCGCGCCGGTGTATTCATTCGGCTCGCGCACATCGATGATTTCGACGCGGTCGGCGACTTCCTCGAGTGCGTGCGGCTGGATTTCCCAGATGCCGCCGAAGGTAAACGTCAGCGCCGCCCACTGCGGGTCGCTGTTGTCGGGTTGCGCGCCGACGGGCTGACCGCACAGCAGGTTGGCGGGCACTGCGACGTCGATCTGCTTGGGATGCGGCAAATTGAGGTTATGCATATAGCCGGCAAAATCGTCCACGCCGATGTCGCCACCCAGCCGCGGGTTGAAACGCCGTTCCTCCTCCACACTCGTCACCGTGACGCCGCGGTAATCGTGCGCGGGGTAAAGCAGACAGGCCGCGGGCAATGAGAAAATATGCTCGCGCACCGATTTGAACATGACGCGCGGATCGCCCTGCTGAAAGTCGGTGCGCCCGCTGCCGCGTATAAGCAGGCAGTCACCGGTAAACGCCATGCTTTGATCGTCGAGCACGTAGGTCAAGCAGCCGTTGGTGTGTCCGGGGGTCGCGCGGACTTCGACATACCGCTTGCCGAAAGCAATCCGGTCCCCGTGGTTGAGCCCGCGGTCCGCGCCCACTGCGCCGGCAGCGGCCGACAACGCTATACGATTGCCCGCCCGCTGCTTCATCAGCCAGGCCCCCGTCACATGATCGGCATGCACGTGCGTATCGAGAGTCCATACCAGGTGCAGACTCAGCTCATGCACCAGCGCGGCGTCGCGGCGCACCTGCTCGAAAACCGGATCGATCAGGACCGCTTCGCCGCTCGCACTGTCGCCCAGCAAATACGTATAGGTGGAAGACTGCGCGTCGAACAACTGGCGGAAGATCAGCATGTATATTCCTGAAGCGGTATCTAAATTGGCCGCGGCGCTATAGTTTCAATCGATCCGCGCGCCCGAATCCTTGACGGCCTTCGCCCACTTGGCGATTTCGGTGTGCACGAAACGCGCGAGTTCCGCCGGCGTCGACGATTCAACCTCGGCGCCGTCGTCGGCCAACCGCTGGCGCATTTCCGGCGTATTGAGCGCCTTGACGATTTCGGCATTCAGCCGGTCGATGATGGCTTTGGGTGTGCCTGCCGGCGCCACCACGCAATACCACGAAGTCGCTTCGAAGCCCGGCAGGCCCGACTCTATCATCGTCGGCACGTCGGGCAGCGCCGCCGAGCGCTTGGCGCCGGAGAGCGCCAATGCGCGCACCTTGCCGCTCATGTGCAACTGCCGGCTTGACGGAATCTGCGCCACCATCATATCGATTTCGCCGCCGAGCAGCGCGATCATGCCCGGTCCGCCGCCCTTATACGGCACGTGCACCATGTCGAGCTGGGCGGCGCTCATCAGCATCGCGCCGGTCATATGGTTGGAACTGCCGTTGCCCGACGAGCCATAAGTCATCTTGCCGGGACGCGATTTCGCCAGCGTGATGAACTCCTGCAGTGTCTTGACCGGCACCGCGAGATTGACGACGACCACGAGCGGCACCTTGGCCACCAGCGTAATCGGCGCAAAATCTTTTTCCGGGTTGAACGGCAGTTTCTTGCCGTAGAGAGTGACGTTGATCGCCATTGGACTGACCGGCGCGAGCAATATCGTATAACCATCCGGGGCCGCTTTGGCGGCGATCTCGGCGCCAACATTGCCACCGGCGCCAGGGCGGTTGTCTGCAACCACGGTCTGGCCGAGATATTCGGTAAGCTTCTGGGCGAGCGAGCGTGTCAGCAGATCAGTCGAGCCGCCGGGCGCATAAGGAGCAATAAACCGGATTGTTTTTTCCGGATAGCGTTGCGCCAACGCCGAATACGATACCAGCGCAATTGCGGCCGCGGCCACCCCTGTCATCCAAAGTCGCATTGATTCCCCCGTTTCCTGTCGTCTGCCAGCATGCGGCAGTTATGGCGACATTCTAATCGGGAATCAGCGAACGGCCTTGATCGGAATTTCTCTACGCGGCAGCCGGCGCGCTTTTGACGCCGACGTGGCTGGTCAGTTTTTGCGTGATGTCGCGCCGCACCTGGTTGAAATCGATCGCCGACACTTCGCGCGGCCGCGCCAGCGGGATGCGGGCATCCTGTTCGATGCGGCCGGGACCGGCGGTCATCACGACCACGCGGTCGGAGAGCACCACCGCTTCCTCAACCGAGTGGGTAACGAATATCACTGTCACCTTGGTGCGCTCCCAGATTTCGAGCAGCTCCTGCTGCAATTTTTCACGCGTCAACGCGTCCAGAGCGCCGAATGGCTCGTCCATCAGCAGCACTTCGCAATCGTTGGCCAGCACGCGAGCGATGGCGACACGCTGTTTCATGCCGCCGGACAACTGGCTGGGGTAATAATCGGCGAACTTGGTCAAGCCCACCATGTCCGTATAACGCGCCGCCAGTTCATCGAGGTTTTCTTTCGGCAAGCCGCGCTGTTTGGGGCCGAAACCGATGTTTTCCTTGACCGTCAGCCACGGAAACAACGCAAAATCCTGAAACACCATGCCGCGTTCGGGGCCGGGGGCGGTAATCGGAGAACCGTACATTTCGACGGCGCCCGCGGTTGCCGTTTCGAAACCAGCAATGATGCGCAGCAACGTCGACTTGCCGCAGCCGGAGGCGCCTATCAGGCAAACAAACTCGCCCTTGTTGATGGTGAGATTGACGTCGCGCAGAGCTTCCACCGTCTGGTCGCCGATGGTGAAACGCTTGCTCACACCTTTCACAGCAAGAGTGGGGCGCGCGCTGCGATGCAGTCCGGCTTCAGGCATGATGTTGCGGGCTCCATGCCAGCAGGCGGTTGTTGAGCGCGACGATCATCCTGTCAGTCAGAAAGCCCGCGAGCCCGATCACGATCATGCCGGCGATCACCAGATCGGTGCGCGACAAAGTGCGGCCGTCCATGATCACGGCTCCGAGGCCTTCAGGCACGCCCGTCATCTCGCCCACCACGATCAGGATCCACGCGAAGCCATGCCCGAGCCGCAGGCCATTGAAAATCGACGGCGTTGCCGCGGGCAGCACGACCTGGCGAAACAGCGACGAACCATTGCAGCCCAGCATGGACGCAGCTTCAAACAACCGGTGATCGACCGAGCGCACGCCGAACGTGGTGTTGAGCACGATGGGATAAAACGCGCCGAGAAACACCAGGAAGATCGCGGCATTCGGGCCCAGCCCAAAAAATATCATCGACAACGGCAGCCACGCAGTGACCGGCACCGGCCGCAGGATCTGCAAAGTTGGGTCTAGCAGGTCGCGCACGAGCTTGATGCGACCGATCATGAGGCCCAAAGGGATGCCGATTGCCGCCGCCGCGAAAAAACCGCCGTATACGCGCTGCACAGATTTCCAGAAGTGGATGTGTATGCTCTTGCTGAACGCATCGTCGTAGACGCCGCCGAATGAGAAGTCATAAAGCATGATCGCAACGTCGCGCGGCAACGGAATCAGCCGCGTGCCGGTCACTCGCACGCACAGGTCCCACGCGAGCAGCAGAGCAAGCGGAACGACGAGTGGCGTCACCCAACGCTTGAGTTTGGCCGCCAGCGGTGAAGCCGCCTTCTTGGCCGGCAATTCACTGACCAGTTCCATCGCGATTTTTCCCGACGCGCGACGCTTACTTGGTCTTCGCCAGCTCGGTGACGAAACTCGTGTTGATGAACTTGGCGTAATCCGGCAGCGCGCGGATCTGTTTCTTGTCCAACATCTGGGAGCCGTAGTACTTGGCGCGCGTCACCCAGTCGGCGTCCGTGTTCCACGTGAGTTCGACATTCGGCGCCGCGATCTCGATCGTCGGCTTCGGCTGGCCGAGTTTTTGCGCCGCCATGTCGACGAAGGCAGCACGGTTGGACATGGCGTATTCGGTCGCCTTGCGGTGGATGGCCAGAAACACCTTAACCAGCTCGGCATTTTCCTTGATCATGAGTTCATGCGTGGTCATGACCATGTTGACCGAGCCGGTTGGCGTGCTGTACGGAAACTCGACCACCCTGCCCACGCCTTTGGCGACGCTGATCGACGGCCCGGGTTCGGCGCCCACAAAGGCGTCGATGTCACCGCGCTCGAGCGCGGCCGGCATATCGCTGAACGACACGCGTATCGGCTGGATATCCTTGATCGACATGCCTTCCATCTTCAGGCGGTCGAGGATGACGACTTCCTGCGTCGAGCCCGGCAGGATCGCGACTTTTTTGCCCGCGAGGTCCTTGATCGACTTGATGTCCGACTTGGCACCGGCAACGACCGCCATGCCGCGATTGCACTGCGCGCCTATGATCACGACCGGCTCCCCTGCAGCGCCACCCAGCGTGGCTGCGGCCAGACCGTAGGTGCCGAAATCCACCGAACGCGTCACCACCGCGTTCTTGCCGTCGGTCGGCGTCTCGTAAGGAATGACTTCGATCTTGTAGCCGGGCGGCGTGAATTTTTCGTAAAAATACGGCGTGATCGCGTGTATCAACTTCAGGGTGCCAACCTTGATCACCCGGTCCGCGGACAACGCGGGGGTGGTCCAGGCAGCGCTTGCCGCCAATATCGCAGTAAACAGCCAACCACCAACTTTTCGTGAGATCTTCATCAACGGACTCCACTCTGGGTTTGGCGTCATGCAGACGCGATGGCTTTGCTATCAGCAAGGGCTATGCCATGCGCAAGTACAGGGGGTTTACCAGTGGAACCCAAAGCGAAGCGCACTATGTCGGTGCGCGCAACGGTTTATCGCACAGCTCAGGTGCGGAACGTCAAACCGGCGGGCACACCTCAGGACGCGAGCAGTTCGCGCAGCAGCGCCGTGAGTGCGCCTTCCGGACTTGCAAGCTCTTCCAGTATGGTGAAGTGGTTGCAGCCATCAAGACGCTTAACTTTTCCCGGCAAACCATTGCGCTGGCGTGACGACGCAAAATCCACCGACTGCCGCTGCAATTCGGGCAGTTCGGCGCCGCCGAAGGCGATCATCAGGGGAACCGACTCGGTCGGCACATGGAGCAAAGGACTGAGGCGGCGGGCTTCATCTGCATCGAGCTTCAGCTTGTCATTGAGATAACACAGCGGCACAGGCTCCAGATCGTAGATGCCGCTGATGGCGAGCCCGCCTTTCACCGCCGGCTCAGCGAGCGACGTTGCGGTCAAATGGCCGCCTGCCGACCAGCCCGCCACATAAATACGCCCGGCGTCACCACCGTAGTCTTCGACGCGTTCGGCAAGCCACGCGATGGCAGCGCGCACTTCCGCGACTATGCCCCCAAGCGATATGTCGGGCGCCAGCGTATAACCCGTCAACGCGACATGTATGCCGTGTGCGAGCGGCCCGCACGCGAGAAAGCTGAAATCCTCCTTGGCGCGCATTTGCCAGTAACCGCCGTGGATAAACACTAGCACCGGGCCGCGCTGATCCGCGGCGAAATAGTCGATGCGATTGCGGGGCTTCGCGCCATAGCGAAGATCCAGATAACGGCTCTGCTCCGCGCGCAATCTATCGCTGCGCGCGCGAAAACCCGCCATCAGCTCGGTGCTGTTCGCCACTGCCGCGCTGTTGTTATAGGCGGCGTCGAGTGCCGCCCTGTCCATACCGCGATAAAGACTCATGTCAATTCCCGAGCAATAAGAGTGCCTAACGCCAGACTTTACACGCGCCGGCCAGATGGCATGTGCATTGCTTTACCAAGCCGATTCATGCGATAAAACGACCGATGGCACTCCCCTATTCTCTTTCGCTCGCCACTGTGCGTGAGCGCCTGCGCAATAACGAGCTGACCCCGACGCAACTCGCGTGCGACGTGCTCGCCGCCGCATCGCTTGGTGACGCACACCATGCGTGGATATATCGGCTCACCGACGAGGCCGTGCTCGCGCAGGCGCAGCGCCTCGAAGCCAACCCGTCCGCGCGTAATCTGCCGCTGTATGGCGTGCCGTTCGCGATCAAGGACAACATAGACTTTGCCGGCCATCCGACCACCGCAGCCTGTCCTGCGTTTTCGCATACGGCCGGCGCGACGGCAACTGTCGTGCAACGCCTGCTCGACGCCGGCGCCATCCTCATCGGCAAAACCAATCTGGACCAGTTCGCCACCGGCCTCGTCGGCACCCGCTCGCCCTACGGCGCCTGCACCAATGCTTTCGATGCGCGCTACATCTCGGGCGGGTCGAGTTCGGGATCGGCGCTCGCAGTCGCATTGAACCTGGTGAGTTTTTCGCTCGGCACCGATACCGCGGGTTCCGGCCGCGTGCCCGCTGGTTTCGGCAATATTGTCGGCTTGAAGCCGACGCGTGGCGCGATCAGCACTGCCGGCGTAGTGCCGGCCTGCCGCTCGCTCGATTGCATTTCAATATTCGCGCTGACTGCCGGCGATGCATGGGACGTCTATCAGGTCGCGCATGGCTACGATCCCACCGACGCTTATTCGCGCCATCCGCAGGCCTCGCGCGGCATGCCGGCATCGCCTTTGCGTTGCGGCGTGCCGCGCGCATCGCAACTGGAGTTCTGCGGCGATGTCGAAGCGGCCAGAATGTTCAAGCACGGTATCGCGCTCATCGAGCAAAGCGGCGGCACTGTCGTCGAAATCGATTTCGCACCGTTCAGCGAAACCGCAGCCCTGCTCTACCAGGGCCCGTGGGTTGCAGAGCG
>CANJHY010000050.1:0-26531 GCA_947474275.1 Betaproteobacteria bacterium | reverse complement strand
CCAGCAGGTAAATCAGTCCGCCCAGCGCGGGGCCGGCGATGGTGGCGGCTTTCTTCACGCCTGCCGTCCATGCGATGCATTGAGCGAATTCGCTGCGCTCGACCAGCGTCGGCATCAGCGCGCGTAGGGCAGGCGACTGAAAAGCATTTGCAACGCCGAACGCGAAGGTGCAGGCGTAGAGCATCGCGACCGGGACTGCACCTGTATAGCTGCCCGCTGCAATCAGCGCCACCGACCCGAACTTGACGAGCTGGCACAGGAGGGAAACGCGCCGGCGGTCGAAATTGTCTGCAACGTGGCCGGCGGGGAGTGCCAGCAGGAACTGCGGCAGGAACTGCGCGAGCCCGATCAAGCCGAGGCTCAGCGCGCTGCCGGTGAGCTCGTAAACCTGCCAGCCGACCGCGACCTGGAAAATTTCCTGGCCTAGAGAGAGCAGGGTTTCGGCGACCCAGTAGCCGGTGAACGCGGCGTTGCCGGGCGCGATGCGTGTCCTAGTGCTCAATATTTACCGCGGTCACAAAATTCACCCAAGTTTGTATTGTTGCCTTTATAACATTGTCCCGCCAAAGCCGCCGCGAGAGACGGGAAGCCGCACCGTCTGCCACGGCAGGCGCACTTCAATTAAGATGCCTGTTCTCGAATCGGAAAGGAATCTATGACTTCGCAGCGACTGGCAGGTGGCGCGGCAATCGTAACGGGGGGCGTGCGCGGCATCGGACGCGCCGCGGTATTGGCGCTGGCCCGCGACGGCGCCGACGTGGCGATTTTCGATCTCGACGACGAAAAGAGCGATGCTGTCCGCGAAGTCGCCGCAGCCGTTGCCCAGTTGGGCCGCAAATGCTTTTACTACCGGGTAGATGTCACGCAATCGAAGCAGGTCGAGCCAGCCATCGCCGCTGCGGTCGCGCAGTTGGGCAAGCTGACGATATTGGTCAACAACGCCGGCAAGGGCCGCGATCCCGTGTCTATCGAAAATCTCAAGGAAGAAGACTGGGACGCCGTCGTCGATCTCAATCTGAAAAGCGCGTACTTGTGCTGCCGCAGCGCCGTGCCCCATCTCAAGAGGCAGAAGAACGCGAAGATCGTGAATCTCTCGTCGACCGCCGGCCGCGGCATCAGCCCTTTCTCGGTCGTATCTTACGCGGGCGCCAAGGCTGGCGTCATCGGCTTCACGCGCCAGCTCGCGCGCGAACTTGGAGAGTTCGGCATCAACGTGAATGCCATCGCTCCCGGCGGCATCATGACCGGCAGAGTGACTGAGCGCATGGCGGAGGCTTCAGAGGACAAGAAGCGCAAGATACTTGAACCGATACCGCTGGGCCGCATGGGCAGGCCCGAGGAAGTCGGCAGTGTCGTCGCCTTCCTCGCGTCCGGGGACGCCAGTTTCATCACCGGCGTGATCATCGACGTCAACGGCGGCAAATCCATGATGTAAGAGGCAGCAAAATGACAACGCTAATACACCAGGCAGCAATCACCGCTCTGGCGCTGTGCAGCGCATGCGGCATCGCGGCTGCGCAAAACTACCCGAGCAAGCCCGTGCGCATGATCGCCCCGTTTCCGACCGGCGGCGGTTCCGACATCGTTTCGCGCATCATCGCGCAGCGCCTGTCCGAGAAATTGGGGCAGCAGGTCGTCGTGGAAAACCGGCCGGGCGCCGCCGGCCTGGTGGGAACCGAATCCATTGCGCGCGCAACGCCGGACGGCTACACGGTCGGCGTGGTGACGAGCGCCGCGCTTGTGCTGAATCCGAGCCTGTACAAGAAAATCGCGTACGACCCGGTGCAGGATTTCGCGCCCATCACCGAGGTCGCCGCATATTCGTACATCGTGATGGCGCACGCGAGCTTTCCGCCCAATAATTTCCGGGAGCTGGTGGCCTATGCCAAGGCGAATCCGGGAAAGATCAACTTCGCGTCATCCGGCAGTTCGACGCTGCTGGCCGGCGCATCGCTGAAATCGCTGGCGGGTATCCAGATGACCGACATTCCGTTCAATGGCGGCGCGCCGGCCCTCATTCAGTTATTGGGTGGACACGTCGACGTCACGATGGTCAGCGGACTGGGCCCGGTGCAGCAGCATATCAAGGCGGGGACGATCAAGCCGATTGCCGTGACGTCGCTCAAGCGATTTACAGACCTGCCGGAGGTGCCGACCATCGCGGAATCCGGCATGCCCGGCTTCGACGTCAGCGTCTGGTACGGCATGGTAGTGCCGGCCGCCACGCCGCGCGCGATCGTTGCAACCCTCAACGCCCGGATCGTTGCCATACTCAAAACGCCGGACGTGCGCGAGCGCGTGCTGGCCGCGGGCTCCGAAGTGGTGGCGAGCACGCCGGAGGAGTTCGCGGCATTCATCAAAGCCGAAGTGCTGAAGTGGGCGAAGATTGTGAAGGACGCTGGCATCGCGTTGCAGTGAAAAGACTGCAACCGGCTTCCGGCTACCTCCGGAAATGATAAAAACTATTTCACCCGCCGCGCCGCGAGCCTGCAGAGTCCTTACGCGCTGTTTAGTCCGGCCGGATTTTCGCGGTCTTGATGACGCCGCCCCACTTGGTCATATCGGCCTTCATGAATGCATCAAGCTCGCCGGGCGTGCCCGCCACCAGTTCCACGCCATCCGCGGCCATCTTTTCTTTTGACGCGGGCGCCAGCAGGCCGCGCTGGATTTCCGTCTGCAGCCGTTCGACGATGGCCGCCGGCGTGCCGGCGGGCGCCAACAGCGCGTGCCAGGTGAGGACTTCGATGCCTTTCCATCCGGCTTCCGCCATGGTGGGAAGGTCGGGCGCGAGAGACGAGCGTTGCTGGCTGGCGACGGCAAGCATGCGCGTGCGGCCGGCTTCGCGGTACGGCAGCGCCGTGCGCAGCACGTCGAACATCACGTCGACGTGGCCGCCGAGGAGATCGATGCGCGCGGGTGCCGCGCCTTTGTACGGTATGTGCGTGAGATCGATTTGCGCGTTGATTTTGAACAGCTCCATGCCGAGATGGGTTGGACTGCCGCTGCCGGAAGAAGCGTAGTTCATCTTGCCGGGATTTTTCTTTGCCAGTGCGACCAGCTCATTCACCGAGCGCGCCGGTATCGACGGATGCACCACCAACGCGTTGTATTGCCGTGCGATGAGCGTCACCGCCGCGAAGTCGCGGATCGCGTCGTAGTTCAACTTGTAGAGATTCGGATTGACGGTATGCGTGCCGTAGCAAACATATAACGTGTAACCGTCGGGCGGCGATTTCGCCACGTACTCGGCCGCGATATTGCCGCCGACGCCGGGACGCGGTTCGACCACGACGACGGCATTCCACACTTGCGTCAGGCGCTGGCCGACGAGCCGCGCCATCAGGTCGCTGCCGCCGCCGGCTGCGGTACCGATCATGATCCTGATCGGTTTGGACGGGTAGTCGACTTGCGCGTGTGTGCCGGTGGCACACAGCACGGCTGCAAGGGCTGTTATGACGGTGATCTCGCTACGCATGGTGAATGTCCCTGGTTTACTGCCGCGCCAGCGGCGACGCCCTGATGGTGTCGACGATCTGCTGCGCGGTCTTGAGGTCCACGCCCGCGCTCGCACGCAACAATTTGATCGCCGCGATCTGGTCGCCGGCGCGGATATGCGGCATGACTGCGGCGGTGACGTCGACGGTGAACGACATGCTGTCAGTCGGCGACACGCCGGTTTTGAACGACACGCCCATCGGCATCGCCGCGCCCATCTGACCGCCGGCGCCGGGCAATTCGGCGTCCCTCGACCGCCGGCGCATGAAAATGAAAGCGATGATCGAGCCGGCGATGAATGCGCCCAGCACCGGACGTATGCCTGCCGCTTCGAACGCGCGCGATGTTGTCAAAAAAAACTTTCATGCCATCCCCCGGTTGGTTCATCGACTGTGGAATAATGGCATATACCTACAAGTATACAAGAGGAGTTTTCATGAGTGCCCCCAGGCAAAATATCCCCCAAACCGAGAAGCGGCGGGGGGTGGCGCTCTTGCGCGACCCGCTGCTGAACAAGGGCAGCGCGTTTACCGAAGCGGAACGCAACGAACTGGGCTTGCGCGGGCTGTTCCCGCCGCATATTTCGACGCAGGAGGAGCAGGTTGCGCGTTTCATGCGCTCGCTGCAGCGTTTGCCCGACTCGCTCGAGAAATACATCGCGTTGAATGCGCTGCACGACCGCAACGAGGCGCTGTTTTTCCGCGTCATCATCGATCACATCGACGAGATGCAGCCCATCATCTACACGCCCGGCGTCGGCCTCGCGTGCCAGAAGTTCGGTATGATATTCCAGCGCCCGCGCGGCATCTTCATCACGCCGAACGACCGCGGGCACATCGCTGAAATGCTGCGCAACTGGCCGCATCGCGCCGGACTCATCGTCGTCACCGACGGCGAGCGCATCCTGGGTCTCGGTGATCTGGGCGCCAACGGCATGGGCATCCCGGTCGGCAAGCTCGCTCTCTATTCGGCTTGCGCCGGCGTGCATCCTTCGCTGTGCCTGCCGGTAATGATAGACACCGGCACCGACAACGGCGAACTGCTGGTCGATCCGTTTTACATGGGCCAGCGCCAGCGCCGGCTGCGCGGCCAGGCCTACGACGACCTGGTGGAAGAATTCATGACCGCCGCGCAGGAAGTGTTTCCGGGCGTGGTCATCCAGTTCGAAGACTTCGCCAATCAGAACGCATTCCGGCTGCTGGAAAAATATCGCGACCGCGCCTGCGTCTTCAACGACGACATACAAGGCACCGCGGCCGTCGCGCTCGCCGGCATGTTCTCCGCGCTACGCATCACCGGCCAGAACATCCAGGACCAGACCGTCCTGTTTTTGGGCGCGGGCGAAGCGGCGACCGGCATCGCCGATCTGGTGTCGACAGCGATGGTGGCGCAGGGACTGAACGAAAAAGCCGCGCGCAACCGCTGCTGGCTCTTCGACAGCAAGGGGTTGGTGGTCAAGTCGCGTACCGACCTCGTCCATCACAAGCTGCCGTACGCGCACGACCACCAGCAGGTCACGGGTTTTCTCGAAGCGGTGCGCGCGTTAAAGCCGACGGCGATCATAGGCGTATCCGCGGTGGGCGGTACGTTCACCAAAGAAGTGCTGGAAGAGATGGCGAAGCTCAACGAACGCCCCATCGTATTTGCGCTGTCGAACCCCACTTCGCAATCGGAGTGCACGGCGGAAGAGGCCTACCGCTACACCGGCGGCCGCGCGCTGTTCGCTTGCGGCAGCCCGTTCGATCCGGTAACGCTGAACGGCAAGACTTTCGTGCCGCGGCAGGGTAACAACTCGTATATTTTCCCCGGCATCGGGCTCGGCGCGGTGATGAGCAAAGCCAAACACATCACCGACGAAATGTTCATGGGGTCGGCGCATACGCTGGCGAGCCTCACCACCGAATCAGACCTGGCGCAGGGCAGCCTCTATCCGTCGTTGAGCCGCGTGCGCGAAGTCTCGGCGCACATCGCAGCAGGATTTGCCAAGACTGCCCACCGGCGCGGCATCGCCACGGTAAAAGAGCCCGCAGATCTGCTTGCGCAGGCCAACGCGACCATGTACGACCCGCATTACTAGGGTGGGGCCGGGAGGGCGCGAGGGCGTGCCTGGCGCCTAAAGAAATCCTGCAATCTGTCGTATAAACTGGCTTCCGCCGTGCAGCTCGGGAGCTTCAGGTGTGCGCTCGTGGATGCAGTCGCGGTACAGAATCCGGAACCCGCTGTCGTTCAGGCGACTGCGCCGTCGACAGACGACGGCGCGCACCGGTTTCTCTTCCAGGACATGCGCCTCGCGGTCGGCGATAAATTGCAGCTTTCGCCGCCGTCTACCGTGAGCGGCAATCGCAGCGTCGTGCCGCTGATCGGCTATGTCGAAGGCGTGACATTGATTGTCGGTGCCCCGCCGGTAGGCCAGTGGCGTCCGCCCCTGATCGAAGGCGACCAGGTCGCGGTTCGCGTGTTCAGCGGGCAGAATGCGTTCGGCTTCACCGCTTACGTGAACAAGATCATCAAGCTGCCTTTTGATTACCTGCACCTGTCGTTTCCGAAAAACATCGTCGGCAAAATCATCCGCAATTCGCGGCGCATCAAGACCCACATTGCCGCCGTCGTCACCGGCAATCCCGTTGCGGCCGTCATTTCGAATCTCAGCGCGACGGGTGCCGAGGTTCGCGCCGGCGCAAGCCTGGGCGAAACGGGCACGACGATAGCGCTGTCGTTCACGCTGAACATATACGGCACGGATACGCCGCTGGCGCTGCAGGCGGTCATACGCTCGGCCAAACCGGACACGCAGGAAGCGGAAGGAGCCTGGCGGCTGGGCATCGAATTCAGCGAGCTGAAACCCAACGACGTTGCGACGCTGCACAGCCTGATTTATCAGGAACTGGTCGAGCACCCGCACAATCTTGTCTGAAGGGCGGCCGGCAGCGGCGGATTATTTTCCACTAAGCGCGCTGGCCCACATACCGCGTCCCCGTTAAGGGCGACTATCGTCTCCATACAGAAGCGCCCGCGGTCCGGGCGAAACGAGGCGAAATAAATGAAATCCATACTGACAGCAGTACTCTTTGCAGCGGCTTTGTCGCTGGCCGCTACCGCAGCGCAAGCCATCGACAGCAAAGCGGCCGAAAGCGGCGCCTCCAGCGTCGCCGACATGCAGTTAAGAATGCAGGACCAGACTGCGCGCGCAGTTGGCCCGTGAAGGCCGCTGGGAAGAAATCCGGAAAGTGGACGAAGTCACGGCGCAGCGCCTGCAGGCGCAGAACGATCACCGCTTCGTGCGGGCGAACGAACAGCTTTCCCACAGCAATGGCGCCGACGGGCAACCGATCGATGCCCGCGCCATTGATTGCGACCTGGATACCATGCACGCGAGGTAGGCTCTCGCCGAGAGACGCCAGGCGAGAGACGAGAGGAGGGAAAAGCCCGACTATCGTCTCTCCTGCTTCTTCCTCTCTCCGCATTCTCTTTCCCGTCCCTCAATCCGCCTTCAGCCCGACCTGGCGCGCGACTTTTCCCCACACGCCCATCTCGCGTTTGATGTAGGCCGCGAACTCTTCCGGCGTATTGCCAATCGGAATCGCACCCTGTGTGGCGAATTTCTCCCGGATGTCGGGTAATTTCAGCACGCGCGCGATTTCCGCCTGCAGCCGGGTCACGATTTCCCGCGGAATTTTTGCTGGCGCGAACACGCCGTACCAACCGTAAGTGTCGTAACCCGGTAGCCCCGATTCGGCGAAGGTCGGCGTGTCCGGCAGCCACGGCAGGCGCTGCAGGGACGTGGTCCCGATGGCTTTGAGGCGGCCGCTTTTGATATGCGGCAGCACGCCCGGCGGCCCGCTGATGAGGAACTGGATCTGTCCGCCGATCAAGTCCGTGATCGCCGGCGCGCCGCCTTTGTACGGAACGTAAGTGATGTCGATGCCGGCGGCGAGCTTCAGCATTTCCATCGAGAGATGTCCCGACGTCAGAGTTCCCGGCGTCCCATAGTTGTATTTGCCCGGGTTCGCCTTGGCGAGCGCGATGACTTCCTTCAGCGTATTGGCGGGCACGCCGGGATGCATGGTCATCACATTGGGCACCGTGACCATCAGCGTTATCGGCGTGAAATCGTGCAGCGTGTCGTACGGCAGATTTTTAAGCACCGACGGGTTGACGACGTGCGGCGTGAGCAGCGTGCCGAACGTGTAGCCGTCGGGCGACGCTTTGGCGATGATGTCGCTGCCGATGACCGCTGCACCGCCGGACCGGTTGTCGATGATGATCTGCTGGCCCCAGGCTTCGCCGATTTTCTGGGTGACGATGCGCGTTACGAAGTCGCCGCTGCTGCCCGCGGGCACCGGCACGATCCAGCGGATCGGGCGCGACGGATAATTTTCTGCCTGCGCGGCGAAGTTTACAGACGCAATCAGCAGCAGCGTGGCAAAACGAAGCATGGGATTCTTTCAGGCAATTGGGATGGCCTAAAATATCACACGCTTTTAGCGCGAACGACGGATTTTTTTGACCGGTTGCGCGGCGCGCGCGGGCGGCAGCAGTTCGCGCATCGCGCTCAATCTGCCAGGAGCGGGCGGCCAGCAGCAGGCTGACCGGCGGCCGCTCGGCGGCGGGCAGTTGCGCGTCTTCCAGATGCTGGTCGGAAAACGCGCGCGCCACGCGCTGCAGGCGCTCGACGAGCGCCTGCGTGGAACTGTGCGACAGGCGGCCGTTGAGCCGCAGCATGATTTCGCCCGGTTTGCCGAAATCCGCCGCGCCAGAACTGAAAGTGGTGGCTGCGGGGTTGTTTGTGCTGTTTCTGCTCGGTGCCGCGCTGCAGGTGCGGCGCATTCACGGCAGTTCACGACTGCAGACTTGATTTGGATCAAATCCGCATCAACGGCCGATGCGTAGTATCGGTTAACCGGTTCATCTAAAGCGCGGAAATTGCGATGTATGCAAATTGGGTCGCCAATGCAACGGTGGTTATCGCAACGCTGATTGCGGTTTCACTCGCCGTTCTTGTTCACTACGAAGGGCTGATCTACCTGTCGCAGCACTTGCTGCGCACGCACGGCCTGCAGCGCATCAAGGTGCTGTACACCATCTTGTCCGTGATCGCGCTGCACGTCGCCGAAATCTGGATCTTCGGCGCGATCTTGTGGCTGCTCGTGCAATGGCCCGATTGCGGCCACATCGGTACGGGGACGAATCTCGTGGGCCAGATGGGCCTCCTCGACGCCATCTATTTTTCGGCGACCACCTTCACAACGCTCGGATACGGCGATTTGGCGCCGGTGGGCCCGATCCGTTTTCTTTCCGGCACCGCGGCGCTGACGGGCCTGGTGCTGATCTCATGGTCGGCGTCCTTCACTTACCTGGAAATGGAACGCTTCTGGCGCAATCCGTAAGCAGACACTCGCGCCGGCGCGACAGGTGGCGCGCTTTCTCGGCCAGACGATGGCGTTCGTGCAGCAAACCCGCGGCGTCATCCTGCGGCGGCCGCGGCCACGCGGCAATTGCCTGCTTCACGCCTGCGTGCGCCATGGACGAGGAGCAGCGGCATCGCGGCGCGAAACTCAGTAGCGGCGCGGATCGTCCGGACGGCGGTCCTGGCTGTTGCGTACGCCGTCACCGTCGCGATCGCGGTCGGCGCGCTTCGGAATGCCGTCGCGGTCACGGTCGCCGCTGCGGTTATCCGGTTCGACGACACAGCCGGCCATAAGAGCGCTGAGAGCAACGAGTATTACGGCAAATATTTTCATATGTTCTCCTGGAGGATTTTGGTGAACGAAGGAAGAGGCGCGCATGCAGATGCGCAGTCCTGCAATTACGCCCGCATGGTGTATTAGTACTTGAGATGGTTTACGGCGTATGTGCGTTGAGACACACATACGCGCGGAAACACCCGCAATGGTGCGGGTTTGGTGCCGCAAGTAAAAATTACGCGGCAGGCCCGCTTTGTCCGGGCGGCAGCTAAAAGCCGGCCGCGGCGCCGTCGCTGCGCGGATCGTAACCCGCTTCGAGCGCGCCGTTGGCATGACGCGCGATGCCGCCCGCGTGTCCCGCGGTTTCGTCGAAGGCTTGCAGCATCTCGACGTCGTGGCCGCGGCGTTTCAGTTCCGTGACCAGCGCCGGATCGAAGCGCGCTTCGAGTTTCAGCGAGTCGGTCGCCTGTCCCCACGTGCGTCCCAGCAGCCAGCGCGGTGCGGTGATTGCCTGCTGCATGTTCTGGCCGAACACCGCGTAGCGCGTGAACACCGCCGACTGCGTCTGCGGCTGGCCGTCGCCGCCCATGGTGCCGTAGACGACGGCGCGGCCATCGTTCAACAGCGCCAGCGCGGGGTTCAGGGTGTGAAACGGTTTGCGCCGCGGCTTCAGCGCATTCAGCGCGCTCTCGTCGAGCGAGAAGCTGCAGCCGCGGTTCTGCCAGTTGATGCTGCTGCCCGCGAGCACCACACCGCTGCCGAACTCGTGGTAAATGCTCTGGATAAAACTCACCGCGCGGCCCGCGTTGTCGATCGCGCCCATCCATATCGTATCGCCGCGTTTGGCTTGCGCGCCCCACGGCAATGCACGGCCGCGTTTGATGGCGGCCGCTTGCGTCGCGAGCGCCTGCGCCTCCAGCAATTGCTGCGGGTCGACCGTCATGAAAGCGGGGTCGGTGATGTGTTGGTTGCGCACGAGGAATGCCTGCTTGGTCGCTTCGACGCACAGGTGGACGTAATCGGCGCTGTCGGGCGCGACCTTGTCGAGACCGAGCTGGTCGAGGATGCCGAGTATCATCAGCGATGCCGTGCCCTGGGTCGGTGGCGCCATGTTGTAAAGCGTGCCGAGACTGTGCTTCAGCATGACCGGCGCGCGCAGTTCGGCGCTGTGGCCGCCGAAATCGGCGAGCAGCAGCGGGCTGCCGAGCTGGGCGAGATCGCCGGCTATGGAGCGCGCGAGCTCTCCTTCGTAAAAATCGCCCAACCCGTATTTCGCCAGCTGGCGCATGGTTGTGGCGAGTTTCGTCTGTTTCAACATCGAACCTGCGTCCGGTAGCCGGCCATCGACCAGAAAACGTTCACCGAATCCCGGCACGTCTTTCAATTCGGCAAGCTTGGCGGCGGTGTTCGCGTGCTGGCTTTTTGTCACGACGATGCCGTGCTCGGCACAGTGCGTCGCGTCGTCGAGCAGGCGCGCGAGGGGCAGGCGTCCAGCCCAATTATTTTTGCTGTAATCGAGCGCGAGCGCCCAGCCCGAAATGGTGCCGGCAACGGTGTTGGTGGCGAGTGGCCCGCGCATCGGAATCGCGTCGACCTGGTGCTGACGATAGAAGTCGACCGTGGCGCGACCGGCGGAGCGGCCGCAGGCGTCTATGGTGATGACCGGCTTACCCGGCTCATGGATTACCCAGAAGCTGTCGCCGCCGATGCCGTTCATGTGCGGATACACGACCGAGATCGTCGCGGCCGCTGCGACCATCGCTTCGAGCGCGTTGCCGCCTTCGCGCAATACCGCGAGGCCGGACTGCGCGGCAAGCGAGTGTGGCGCCACCACCATGCCGCGCGCGGCCCACGTCGAGTTGATGCTCATGGATGAATTGGGCTGTGGTGCGCGGTGTTACTTTTCGGTCGGCTTGCGCAGTTCAGGCAGGACCTGTTTGGCGAAAAAATCCGCGCCGATTTTCGCGATACGCTCTGGGCCTATGCTCTCCATGATGGCGGCGTCGGCCCCGGCATTCTTCCATTGCGCATACTCGTCAACCGGCGGTGCCATGCCCATCGCTGCGGTAAGCAGGATCACGTAATTGACCACCTTTATGCTGTCTGTTGTAGCGAGACCGCACAAATTCCGCTGGCAGGCGTGAAATGTGGTCACCAGGGTGTCGCTGCCGTTTTCCGCGCACAGCTCGACTGACTTGCGGACGACGTCTTTCAGCGCCGCAGGAATCGGCGCCAGCGCCGAGCACATATGGCCGGGCGCCGAGTAATCGGCGACGACGAGTTCGAGTCCCGGTATGAGCCGCAGCAGATCGGCGACCAGCGGGTTGGAGTCGACTTCGTGAAAGCCGCTATGCGTGTGCAGCACCACCTTGCGGTTGAGCGGATGCGTGAGCAGCGGCGCCAGCAAGTGGCGGCGCGCGTGCAGCATCTCGGTGATGTGCGACACCTCGAAATTGATGGTGTTGGTCCCGCCCATGAAGGTACCCATGTGGCGATGGCAGGACGGACACCAGGTGACAACCTTGTCGCGGCCCGACGTGTTGAATTTCTCGACCGTGCGCGCCGCCATGCCGGCCGCGGCGGCGAGATTGCCGTCCTTGGCCGTGCCGCAGCAATACGCCGGGCCGCCAGCCGGATCCGATTCGATGCCAACCGCGCGCAGCAACGCAATCGCGCTGTGGATGATGTCGCCGTGGCGGACCGCATTGCAGCCGTACCAGAAAACCACGCGCTCGCTCACTGTTCCCATCATTAGCGTTGCCACGCCGCGATTTCGGCGTCCGATAACTGCAGCGCCGAGAATGCATTGATGCGCCGGAAAAAATGGGGGTCGCGCTTGCCGTCCGGCAGCAGCGCTTCGCCGCCAGTCGAGCCGAGTGCAGTGATGCGCGAGAGCCTCAGCATCAGCATGGGATTTACATTTTCAGGACACGCCGGTATGCAACGCGCGGATTGCGTGCACAGCCGCGTCCATTCCACCGCTTCCGGCGTGCCGGCGGTACCGCGCAGGATGCCGAGTATGCCGGCCACCACTTCGCCGCCGGTCTTGCCGGCCAGCTTGTCCGAATAGCCTGTCATCGGGCAGATATCGAAGCACTTGCCGCAGGTCGTGCAGTCGACCAGCGTGCGCGCGATGTTGCGCTCGATATAGGCGAACAGTTCGTCGGTTTTGGTTTCCATGCGCATGCTCGGCGAGCAGGAAAGAGGACGGGATGCGGAAATGTTAGCACAGCCCGTCGCGCCGACCGTGGAGTTCGCGCCGGCAGTAAAATGCACGCATGAAAAACCTACTCGAACGCGACGCCATCGGCGCATTCTGCCGCCACACCCATGTTGAAGTCGCGGGCGCGGCGAGCGGGCCGCTGGCGGGCCTGACCTGCGGCATCAAAGACCTTTACGATATCGCAGGGCATAAGACCGGCTTCGGCAGTCCTGACTGGCTCGCCACGCACGAACCGGCGGCGGCGACCGCGCCAACCGTGCAATGCCTGCTCGATGCCGGCGCGCACATCCTCGGCAAGACTCACACCGACGAGCTTGCTTATAGTCTGAACGGCGAGAATCCGCATTACGGCACGCCAGTGAACGTCAACGCGCCCGGCCGCATACCGGGAGGCTCGTCGAGCGGCTCCGCCGCCGCGGTCGCAGCCGGCCTGGTCGACTTCGCGCTCGGCTCCGACACCGGGGGATCGGTGCGCGCGCCGGCGGCCTTTTGCGGAATTTTCGGCGTGCGTCCTACGCATGGGCGCCTTGCGCTGGAGGGCGCCTGCGCTTTGGCGCCGAGTTTCGACGTCGCGGGCTGGTTTGCGCGGGACGCCGTGCTCCTGGAGCGCGTCGGCCGTATCTTGCTCGCCGACGACAAGGCCGCGCCCCCACCGGGCGCCTTGCTGTTCGCGCAGGACGGGTTTGCGCTGCTCGGCGATGCAGTGGCAAAAGCATTTGAACCGGCGGTGGAGCGTGTGATTGCGGTGCTCGGCAAGCCACGCAATGTCACCGTGGCGAAAGAAGGTTTGCCGCAGTGGTTTCAGGTGTTTCGCAAGCTGCAGGGCGCCGAAGCATGGGCGCAACACGCAGTATGGATTGCACGCGCGAAGCCCAGGCTCGGGCCCGGCGTGCGCGAGCGTTTTGAGTGGGCGGCGACGATAACGGCGGGCGAAGTAGCGCCTTTGCAAGAGCGGCGCGAAGAGATCGCACGCCGCATGGCCGACTTGTTGAAGGACAACGCGGTGCTGGTGCTGCCGACGGTGCATGCGATAGCGCCGCTGCGCAATACGCCGACCGCAGAACTCGACGAATTTCGCGGTCGCGCCATGAGCCTGTTGTGCATCGCCGGGCTCGCGCGCCTGCCGCAGATCAGCTTGCCGCTGGCAAAGTTCAACGGCTGTCCTCAGGGCTTATCGCTGGTCGCGGCGCGCGGCAACGATACGATGTTGCTCGACATTGCGCGGCGCGTGACCGCGTGATCGTTTACATCCACGGCTTCAACAGCTCGCCGGCATCATCCAAGGCGCAACTTTTGCACGCCCGGTTATCGGCGCTGGGCAGGGCGCGCGAATTTCTCGCGCCGGCACTGCCTCATTCGCCTGCCGCGGCGGCGCAATTGCTCGAAGATCTCGCGCGTAGGCATCCGCAAGCTGCTCTCGTCGGCAGCTCGCTCGGCGGTTTTTATGCGACCTGGCTGGCCGAAAAATTCGCGCTGCGCGCGGTGCTCGTCAATCCGGCGGTCAGGCCGTACGAGTTGCTGGACGGCCACGTCGGCCGCCAGAAAAATTTCCACACCGGCGAGGAATATGATTTCACGCTGCAGCACGTTGCCGAATTGCGCGCGCTCGAAGTTGCTGCGATTACTCCGCAGCGTTACCTGCTGATGGTGGAGACCGGCGACGAATTGCTCGACTACCGCCGCGCGGTGGAAATGTACCGCGGCGCGCCGCAGATGGTGATTGCAGGCGGTGACCACGGATTCAGCGATTTTGCCGATTATCTCGACCGCGTGATGGAATTCTGCAGCGGTGCGGATGGCCCGCATCCTTAGGCTATAATCCGCGCCTCGCTCAAATCCGCGTTTCGCGCGGCATCCTCTCTTTCCCCCGCATGAATGTCTTTTACGAAGAAGAAGGCACGTTCAAAGTCGGCGCCATACTCGCCGACAACGACACGTCGCTGCAGGTCGAAGCACCGCACGGCAAACGCAGCAAGATCAAAGCGTCCGCCGTGCTGCTGCGTTTCGACCAGCCTGCGCTCGCCGCGTTTGGCGAGGCGGCGCAGCGGGTGGCAGCCGGGGTGGACGCCGATTTTCTGTGGGAATGTTGCGGCGCCGACGAGTTTTCGTTCGACGTGCTTGGCAAGGAATACTTCGGGCATGCGCCCAGCCCCCTCGAATCGGCAGCGCTTCTATACAAGCTGCATGGCGCGCCGATGTATTTTTACAAGAAAGGCAAAGGGCGCTACAAAGCCGCGCCTGCCGATGCGCTGAAAGCGGCGCTCGCCAGCGTCGAGAAAAAACGCCTGCAGGCCGAGCAGAAACAACACTGGGCCGATGAATTCGTCGCCGGACGCCTGCCGCCCGAGTTTCCGCCGCTGGTAACCAAGCTGCTGTATGCGCCGGACAAAAACACCATCGAATGGAAAGCGCTGGAGGCCGCCTGCGAGCAATTGAAGCTGTCGCCGGCGCGCGTGCTGGCGAATTGCGGCGCGCTCGCTTCACCGCACGAATATCACCTGAACAAATTCCTGTTCGAGTACTTCCCGCAAGGCGCCGCGTTCGGCGAGGTGCCGACTATCGCCATGCCCGCCGATCTACCGCGTGCAGCGGTGCGGGCATTCAGCATAGACGACGAGACGACAACCGAAATCGACGATGCTTTTTCGGTGACGCCGCTCCCCAATGGCAATACCGAGGTCGGCATCCATATAGCTGCTCCCGCGCTAGGCATCGCGCCTGGTTCGCCGGTTGAGGCGATTGCACGCGAGCGGCTTTCCACGGTTTATTTCCCGGGGCAGAAAATCACCATGCTGCCGGATGCCGCCGTCGCCACATTTACCCTGGCGGGCGATGACGAGCGCTGCGCGTTGTCGCTCTACGCGGAGGTGGCGGCAGATGGTTCGGTGGTTGCGACCCGTAGCCTCTGTGAGCAGGTGCCCATTGCGGCCAATCTGCGGCATGGCGCGCTCGAAGAGGTATTCAATGCCGACGCGCTCGCCGCCGGTGATATTGCGCACGAGTTCGGCGCGGAGCTGAAGTTTCTGTGGCATTTCGCGCAGCACTTGCAGGCGGCGCGCGGCAAGGCCGATGTCGAAGGCGAAATCCAGCGCACCGAATACAATTTTTACGTCGAGAGCGGCCGCGTGCGCATCGTCGAACGCCGGCGCGGTTCGCCGGTCGACAAGGTGGTGTCCGAGCTGATGATCTACGCCAACGCCGAATGGGGCGGAGAACTGGCGAAGGCCGGCTTTGTTGCGATTTACCGCGCGCAAAGCAACGGTGTCGCGCGCATGACGACGGTGGCGGCGCGGCACGAGGGCCTGGGCGTGGCGCAGTATGCCTGGGCGAGTTCGCCGCTGCGGCGCTATGTGGATCTCATCAACCAGCGCCAGTTGCTGGCGTTGTTTGCCGGCCAGCCGGCGCCGTATCGGGCGGGCGATGAGGCCCTGCTCACCGCGCTGCGCGATTTCGAACTGGCGTACGACGCCTATGCCGAGTTCCAACGCAACATGGAGCGCTACTGGTGCCTGCGCTGGATCGAGCAGGAAAACGCTGATGTGCTGGACGCTACGGTGATCCGCGACAGCCTGGTCCGCTGCGACCGGTTGCCGCTGGTGCTGCGCGTGCCTTCGTTGCAGGATGTGCGTGCCGGCGATCCGGTACGCCTGAAATTGTCGCGCCTCGACCTGTGGGAACTCACGCTGCACGCCGAGTTCGAACCCAAGGTAAGCGGCTGCTAACTTAGCGGCTGCCGCCGACCCCGGCGTATTCAGTCCCTATAATTGACCTTAAATAATGATTGCAAATATATGTCATATAAGGTATTTATATACGCCATCGCCAATCTTGCGTAGAATATGCCGCTATGAGCTTGCTGAGCTCGACAAGATCGTTGCCGTTGGGGAGAAGCTTGAACCCATTGGATTATCTGCCGTTCGCGGATAAATTTTCCGCGCTTAAACGCACGCTGCTGGCGATGGACGAGCTGTCGCGCTTTCAGTACGCGGTAGCGGCGTCGTTTGTTCTGCACGCGATCGTGCTGTTCGGCGTCACGATCCGCCCGCCCGACCTGTCCAAGCTCGACAACGTGGCGCCCGCGCTCGAAGTGGTGCTGGTCAATGCGCGCTCGACGACGCGGCCGCAGCAGGCTGATGCCTACGCGCAGCACAATCTCGACGGCGGCGGCAACACCGATCTCGACCGCCAGGCCAAGAGCCCGCTACCCGTCACGCGCAACGACAAGCAGACCACCGAACTCACGATGGCGGCGCAGCGCCTCGAGCAGCGCGAGATGGAAGCAAAGAAACTGCTGACGCAGATCCAGTCGCAGGCGAAGGTCGAAACGGCAGTGCCCAAGCCCGATCCGCAGGCCGAGGCCCAGATCGCGCCGAATGCCGCGGACATCAGGAGCCGGAGTCTCGAATACATCAAGCTCGAAGCGCAGATAGCCAAAGACCACGAAGCCTATCAAAAGCGCCCGCGCCGAACGTTCCTGGGCGGCAGAACGCAGGAATACCGCTTCTCCCGTTATATCGAAGACTGGCGCATCAAGATCGAGCGCGTCGGCACTTTTAATTTCCCGCAGGCGGCGCGCGACCAGAAAATTTACGGCAGCCTGCGGCTCACGGTTTCGATCAGGGCCGACGGCACGGTCGAGAACGTCGAGATCAACCGCTCCTCAGGCTACAAGGTTCTCGACGACGCGGCGATTCGCATCGTGAATCTGGCGGCGCCGTATGCGGCCTTTTCGGCCGACATAGCCAAGGACACCGATATTCTCGGCATTACCAAGACCTGGACGTTTACGAGTTCGGACCGGCTGGCTACGGAATGAACGCGGGGCCGGCCAAGCGCCCGCGCCGGTCGTTCCACCCTGCGTGACGGTTACAATAGCGGCCATGACTGACCGCTATGCCGTAGTGGGCCATCCCGTTGCCCACAGCCTGTCTCCCGAAATACATGCCGCCTACGCGCGCCAGACCGGGCACGACATCGATTACGTAAAACTACCCGCGCCGCTCGACGGTTTCGCCGCGACGGTGCTCAAGTTTCGCGCCGACGGCGGCAAAGGCGTCAACGTCACCCTGCCGTTCAAACACGAAGCGTGGAAACTGGCCGAGGAGCGAGCCGCCGATGCGGAGGCGGCGGGGGCGGTAAATACCCTCGTGTTCAAAGACGGAAAAATCAGCGGCCACAATACCGACGGTCGCGGCCTTGTCGCGGACCTCGAACGAAACCTGCAGTTTGCGCTGCGCGACAAGCGCGTGCTGCTGATGGGAGCGGGCGGCGCGACCTATGGGGTCATGCAACCGCTGTTGAATGCACAACCGCGGCAAGTCGAGGTGGCCAACCGCACTCTCGCCAAGGCGCAGGGCCTCGTTGCGCATTTCGCCAGGTTCGCGTACCTTGCCAGGGACGGAATGACCGCACAATCCTATGCCGCGCTCGCAGGCACGCAATTCGATCTGGTGATCAATGCCACTTCAGCGGGTTTGCAGGATGAAATGCCGTCCCTGCCGGCGGGAATTTTCGCCGCGGGCGGCCTCGCCTACGACATGGTCTACGGCAAGCACACTCCGTTCATGAAGTTCGCGCAAAAGCACGGCGCGAGAACGGCGGATGGTCTCGGCATGCTGGTCGAGCAGGCAGCGGAAGCGTTCTTCATCTGGCGTGGTGTAAGGCCGGAAACGCGGGATGTGCTCAAAACGCTCAGGATGCAACATCCTTGAGTCCCGGTTGCTGAATCCTGCCCATGCTGAAATTCATCTGGCGCAGCTTTTGGTATGCGTTGCTGCTCGGGTTCGGCGCGCTGGTGCTCGTGCAGTTCTGGTTTCTGATACATATCTGGTACTGGGTAGACCACGACCCCGGCACCACGGCGTTCATGCATGCGCGTCTCGAGCGCATACGCGAGAAGACCCCGCAAGCTGTGCTCCAGCACCAGTGGGTGCCGTATAACCGCATCGCGGTCACGTTGAAGCGTGCAATCGTCGCGGCGGAGGACGCCAAGTTCCTCGATCACGACGGCTTCGACTGGGAGGGCATCCAGAAAGCGTACGAAAAAAACCAGAAAAAAGGCAAGATCGTATCCGGCGGTTCGACCATCAGCCAGCAGCTCGCGAAAAACCTGTTCCTGTCCGGCGAGCGCACCTGGTGGCGCAAGGCGCAGGAGGCGGCCATCACGGTGATGATGGAGACCATCATGAGCAAGCGCCGCATTCTCGAGATTTATCTCAACGTGATCGAATGGGGCAACGGCGTATTCGGCGCAGAAGCCGCCGCGCATTACCATTTCGAAATTTCCGCGGCGGCCCTGTCCGCCGAACAGTCGGCGCAGCTCGCGGCGATGGTGCCGAGCCCGCGCCGCTACGTCCGCGGCAGCGAGACGCCGTACCTGCAAAAGCGCAAGGAAATCATCCTGTCGCGCATGAACTCGGCCGCGGTGCCCTGAGCGCTGCCGTGTGGGCGGTCAATCGACGATGAAGAGCTTGACGCCGGTCGCGGTGTAAGAACGGTGCGCTTCGGCGTAGTCGGCCACCTGGTAGCTCATGCCGGGCGTCAGGCGGAATTTGCGCCCGTCCGCCAGCTCGGACTCGAATTCGCCTTCGAGCACCAGCACGATATGGCCTTTGCTGCACCAGTGGTCGGCGAGATAGCCGGGCGAGTATTCGACCATGCGCACGCGCATGCCGCCGAACTCGCGCGTACGCCATACCGCTTTGCCGGTGACGCCGGGGTATTCGACCGGAGGTACGTCCGACCATGCGGTCACGCCGAAAGGTATGCCGGTGATGTTCATGAGCATTTGTTCCGTGGATAAAGATAGTGATTTTACCGCGGCTCTGGCGGGGTGACGGCGCGACTTGACCACGGCAGGCTGCCGGAATAATCTGCGTTGCCTGTCCGCGCATGAACGAGCGCTGCCGGGCGTCCCGGATTTATTGAATGGCAGGAGCCGTGATTCAACTCAATCTTTATGGGCAATGGCAACGTGCCGTGCTGGGTGCGTGCGCAGCCATATTCGGCCCGGTATTGAGTGCGGGCGCGGCAGATCCGTCACTCGTTGCGTTCCGGGTCGATGGCGGCCAGATACGCGCGCCGCTCACGTCCGCAGCCGGCGACCCCGCGCGCGGCAAGACGGCGGTATTGAGCCGCGATGGCGGAAATTGCTTTCTGTGTCATAGCGTGCCCGATGCCGGAGAAACGCCGCTCGGCAATATTGGTCCGCCGCTGGCAGGCGTCGGCAAGCGGCTCACCGCGGCGCAACTGCGCCTGCGGCTCGTCGATTCGACGCGCATCAACCGCAATAGCGTGATGCCCGCCTACCATCGGACCAAGGGCATGCGCAATGTCGCGCCCGCGTATCTCGGTAAACCGCTGCTCACCGCGCAGCAGGTCGAAGACGTAGTCGCGTACCTGCTCACATTGCGCAACTGACGCATGATTAAAATTCTCTCGCGCCGTGGTTTTCTCGCGCAGCTCCTCGCCTTGTGTGCATGGCCGTTCGCGGCGGCGCGCGGCGCGGACGCTGATTCCGTCGAGGTGATGGTATTCAAGGTCACTGGCGGCGCCACAGTGCAACCCGGCCGGGTGAAGCTCGACCTTCCGGTGCTGGCCGACAACGGCAACTCGGTGAGCCTCAAGGTGAGCGTGGACAGCCCGATGACCGCGGCGAGTTACGTCAAAAGCATCCATATCTACGCGGCGCGCAATCCACGTCCAAACGTGGCGAATTTTTATCTGGGCCCGCGCGCTGGCCGCGCGCAGGTCAGCACGCGCGTGCGTCTCGGCGGCTCGCAGCGCGTGCTGGCGGTCGCAGCACTTTCGGACGGCTCGTTCTGGTCGGCGACCGCCGACGTGGTCGTGACACTTTCCGCCTGCTACGACGCGACCTGACACATGACCGCACGAGTGCAGGTTCCCAAACAGGCAAAGCGCGGCGAAGTGATCGAAATCCGCATCGCCATCCAGCATCCGATGGAAACGGGGTTCCGGCTCGATGACGGCGGCCGCGCGATTACCAAGAACGTCGTCAACAAGTTCACCTGCCGTTACAACGGCATCGAGATATTTCGCGCCGAAATGGGGTCGGGGATAGCGGCCAATCCGTTGCTGGATTTTTTTACGGTGGCGGACGTTAGCGGCGAACTGGTGTTCGACTGGATAGACGATGAAGGCCAGACGGGGTCGGAGCGCGTGGCGCTCACGGTGAACGGATGACCGCAGGCTTGCTGCGCCACGGCGCGCTCGCGTTATTGTTCGCGCTGACCGGCGCCAGTCATGCGCAACGCGCGGCGGTGCAGCCGCAGCCGCTCAAGTCGGGGCTCGAATTTACCGGCGCTGAAGTGCGCGAACTGCAGCACGACGATTTCGCCAATCCCGGCATGCTGTGGGCCGCGCGCGGTGAAACGTTGTGGCAGGAAACCGCGGGCCGCGAAGCGAAATCGTGCGCGAGCTGTCACGGCGATGCAAAGACCAGCATGCAGGGCGTGGCGACTCGCTATCCGCGCATCGATGCCGGCAGCGCGCGCCTGATCAATCTGGAAGGCCGCATCCGCCAGTGCCGCGAGCGCCGCCAGCAGGCGGAGCCGTTCAATTACGAATCGGCCGAACTGCTGGGGCTGACCGTCTACGTCGCGCAGCAGTCGCGCGGCATGCCCATGAAGACCGTCATCGACTGGCAGAACCGCCACAATTTCGAGGCCGGACGCGCGATGTATTACCGGCGCATGGGGCAAATGAACCTGTCGTGCGCGCAATGCCACCAGGAAAACTGGGGCAAGAAACTCGGCCCCGAAACCATCAGCCAGGGCCATAGCGTGGCTTATCCGATTTACCGGCTGGAATGGCAGGCCATGGGTTCCTTGCATCGCCGCTTCCGCAGCTGTCAGTCGGGCGTGCGCGCCGAACTGCTGCAGCAGGGTTCGCCCGAATTTCTCGATCTCGAGCTGTACCTGGCGTGGCGCGCCGGCAATTTGCCGATCGAGACGCCGGGCGTGCGCCGCTAGCTGCCGCCGTCAAGCGGCTGCCTGGTCTTCAGCGCAACGCGGCGTTAATTTTTTCGAGCGCCACCGAGCCCGGGCACAATTCGCGCTCGGACAGGCGGTTCAATGGGGTGTCTACGGTATTCAGATGTTCGTGCAGGTCGGACGACTCGGGGTCGACGTAGAGCAGCCCGGTCACCACTTCGCCGGCCGCCGCGCGTTCCTGCAGGTAGTGCATGACCTTGATGCGATCGGTCGCGTCGTAGTCCTGGGCGAGTTTGCGCAGGCGCAGCACGCTGCCGTCATGTTGCGTGACCGTAGTCACCGTGCCCGGCGCGTAATCGGCGGTGATTTCGTCGCGGCCGCTGATGAAGTCGAGCCGGTTGACCGCTTCGTTGTGCTCGCGCACGTAGTCGTAGCTCTTGGTCGAGCCGGCGTGGTTGTTGAATGCCACGCACGGCGACACGACGTCGATGAACGCCGCGCCATTGTGTTCGATGGCAGCTTTGATGAGCGGTACCAATTGTTCTTTGTCGCCCGAGAAACTGCGCGCGACAAAGCTCGCGCCCAACTGGAGGGCCAGGCTGACCATGTCGATCGGCTCATCGCTGTTGGCGATGCCGCGCTTGGATTTCGATCCCTTGTCTGCGGTGGCGGAGAACTGGCCTTTGGTCAGGCCGTAGACGCCGTTGTTTTCGACGATGTAAACCATGTTGACGGCGCGGCGCATGCAGTGCGCGAACTGGCCGAGGCCGATCGACGCGGAATCGCCGTCGCCCGACACGCCCAGATAAAGCAGGTCGCGGTTGGCGAGATTGGCGCCGGTGGCGACCGATGGCATACGGCCATGCACGCTGTTGAAGCCGTGCGAGTTGCCGAGGAAATAATCGGGGGTTTTCGACGAGCAGCCGATGCCCGAGAGCTTGGCGACTCTATGCGGCTCGATATTCGTTTCCCAGCACGCCTGGATGATGGCGGCCGAAATTGAATCGTGGCCGCAGCCGGCGCACAGCGTCGAGATGCGGCCCTCATAGTCGCGGCGGGTATGGCCGACCGTGTTCTTCGGCAGGTCGGGATGATGCAGCTTCGGTTTGGCGAGATAAGTCATGACACCACCTTCTTCAACGGGACCACCGTGCGCGCGGCGGCGTGCTGCGAAATCTGGTCGACGATGAAACGCGCGGTAATCGGCGTGCCATCGTAATGCAGCACCGACAGGAGGCGCGACGCATTGATTTTGGCCTCGGCGATCAGCAGGGTCTTTAACTGCGCGTCGCGGTTCTGCTCGATCACGAACACCCACGGGTGCGAAGCGACGAAATCGTTGATTTCATCCTGGAACGGGAAGCCGCGCACGCGCAGTGCGTTGACGTGGATGCCGCGTTCCGCCAGCACGTCGAGCGCTTCCTGCATGGCGGGGCTGGTCGAGCCGTAGAAAATGGCGCCGAAGCGGGCCGGCTTGTCGGCCGGATAGAGCAGGGGTGCGGGCACCAGTTTTTTGGCGGACTCGAACTTGCGCAGCAGGCGCTGCACGTTGTCGACGTAATCCGGACCGGTTTCGCTGTAACCCGCATAGCGGTTCTTGGTCGTGCCGCGCGTAAAGTAGCCGCCGCGCGTCGCATGGGTGCCGGGATAGGTGCGGTAGGTGATGCCGTCGCCGTCAACGTCGAGATAACGGCCGAAATCGCGGCCGGTGTCGAGCATTTGCGCGGTCATGATCTTGCCGCGGTCGTAGGTCTGCTTGTCGTCCCATTTGAACGGCGCGCACAGGCGCGTGTTCATGCCGATGTCGAGATCGGTCATCATGAAGATCGGCGTCTGCAGCCGTTCGGCGAGATCGAAGGCCTTGGCGGTGAATTCGAAACACTCGGTCGGGTCTTCCGGGAACAGCAGCACGTGCTTGGTGTCGCCGTGCGACGCATACGCGCAGGCCAGCACGTCGGACTGCTGGGTGCGCGTCGGCATGCCGGTGGACGGACCGCCGCGCTGCACGTCGACGATCACCGCCGGGATTTCCGCGAAATAGGCGAGGCCGATGAATTCGGTCATCAGCGAGATGCCAGGGCCGGACGTCGCGGTGAACGCGCGCGCGCCGTTCCAGCTCGCGCCTATTACCATGCCGATGGAGGCGAGCTCGTCTTCGGCCTGCACGATGGCGAATTTGCTTTTGCCGTCCGCCGGGTCGACGCGGTGCTTCTGGCAATACTTGATGAAAGCTTCGGCGAGCGACGACGACGGCGTGATCGGGTACCACGCGCAAACCGTGGCGCCGCCGTAAACCGCGCCCAACGCAGCCGCGCTGTTGCCGTCGATGAATATCTTGTCGCCGACATTGTCCGCGCGCTTGACCTTGAGGCCGATGGGGCCGCCGAGGTGTTGTTGTGCATAGTCACGGCCGAGACGAAGCGCTTTGACGTTCGACTGCAGCAGCGCTTCCTTGCCTTTGTACTGCTCCGAGAACAGGCGCTCGATTTCATTCGGATCGATGTCGAGCAAAGCGGACAGCGCGCCGACGTAAATGATGTTCTTGAACAACTGGCGCTGGCGCGGATCGGTATAAGTCGAATTGCAGATCTCGGTCAGCGGCATGCCGATCACGTTGATGTCGGCGCGGAACTTGGATTGCGGCAGCGGCTTGGTGTTGTCGTAGAACAGATAGCCGCCGTCTTCGATTTCCTTGACGTCGGCGTCCCACGTCTGCGGGTTCATCGCCACCATCAGGTCGACGCCGCCGCGCCGTCCCTGGTAGCCGTTTTCAGTAACGCGTACTTCGTACCACGTCGGCAGGCCCTGGATGTTGGACGGGAAGATGTTGCGCGGGGCGACCGGCACGCCCATGCGCAGGATGGAGCGCGCGAATATCTCATTGGCGGAGGCCGAGCCCGAGCCGTTGACGTTGGCGAACTTGACGACGAAATCGTTGGTGGCGTTTATGCGTTTCATCCCGGCCTCAGGCTGCTTTGCGTTGCGGTTTGTGCTTCATGCCGCGCGCCGTTGCGGTTTGTTTCTGCAGCCGGGTCCGGCGTGCGTCATCTCGAGCAAATACTTCTGCATGTCCCACGCGCCGGTCGGGCAGCGTTCGGCGCACAGGCCGCAGTGCAGGCAGACGTCCTCGTCCTTGGCCATGATGCGGCCGGTCTTGAGCTTGGCGGACACATAGATGTCCTGCGTCAGGTTGTCGGCCGGCGCGTTCAGGCGCGCGCGCAGTTCCTTTTCTTCGCCATCCGCCGTGAAGGTGATGCAGTCCATCGGGCAGATGTCGACGCAGGCGTCGCATTCGATGCACAGCTTGTCGCTGAACACTGTCTGCGCGTCGCAGTTCAGGCAGCGTTCGGCTTCAGCGAACGCGAGCTTGGGGTCGAAACCGAGCTCGACTTCGACCTTGATGTTCTTCAGCGCGATCTTCTGGTCTTTCAGCGGCACCTTGAAACGCTGGTCGTTGGAGATCGCGTTGTCGTAACTCCATTCGTGGATGCCCATTTTCTGCGACATCAGGTGCACCATGGGCGCGGGGCGTTCTTTAACGTCTTCGCCGTTGCACAGCTTGTCGATTGAAATCGCGGCCTCGTGGCCGTGCGCGACCGCCCAGATGATGTTCTTGGGGCCGAACGCCGAGTCGCCGCCGAAAAACACGTTGGGGATCGACGATTGCATGGTGACCTTGTCGACCACCGGCATGCCCCATTTGTCGAATTCTATGCCGCTGTCACGCTCGATCCACGGAAAAGCGTTTTCCTGGCCGACGGCGACCAGCACGTCATCGCACTCGAAATGCTGATCCGGTTCGCCGGTCGGCACCAGGTTGCGGCGGCCCTTGGCGTCGTACTCGGCCTTCACTTTTTCGAAGACCATGCCGGTCAATTGGCCGTTGTCGTGCTTGAACGATTTAGGCACGAGGAAATTGATGATGGGGATGCCTTCGTGCTGGGCGTCTTCTTTCTCCCACGGGCTTGCTTTCATTTCTTCGAAACCGGAACGCACGATCACTTTGACGTCGTCGCCGCCGAGCCGCTTGCTGGAGCGGCAGCAGTCCATCGCGGTATTGCCGCCGCCCAAGACGATCACGCGCTTGCCGATCTTGTCGACGTGGCCGAACGACACGCTGTTCAGCCAGTCGATGCCGATGTGGATGTTCTTGGCCGCTTCCTTGCGCCCCGGAATTTCGAGGTCGCGCCCGCGTGGCGCACCGGTGCCGACGAAGATGGCGTCGTATTTCTTGGCCAGGATCTGCTTGAGGCTGTCGATGCGCTTGCCGCCGACGAAATTAACGCCGATGTTGAGGATGTAATTGACCTCTTCGTCGATCACGGTTTCGGGCAGGCGGAATTTCGGGATTTGCGTGCGTATCATGCCGCCCGCCCGCTTGTCGCCGTCGAACACGGTGAGGTCATAGCCGAGGGGTGCTAGGTCGCGCGCGACCGTCAGCGAGGCAGGCCCGGCGCCGATCAGCGCAATGCGTTTGCCGTTTTTTTTCTCGGGCGCTTTCGGCAGGCGCGGCGTGATGTCGTCTTTATAGTCGGCGGCGACGCGCTTCAGTCGGCAGATCGCGACCGGCTCGGGTTTCTCGCCGTTGTTTTCTTCGACGCGGCCGCGACGGCAGGCCGGCTCGCACGGACGATCGCAGGTGCGGCCCAGGATGCCGGGAAACACGTTCGATTCCCAGTTGACCATGTAGGCATCGCTGTAGCGTTCGGCGGCAATCAGGCGGATGTATTCGGGAACCGGCGTGTGGGCGGGACATGCCCACTGGCAATCAACTACTTTATGGAAATAGTCAGGCTGGTGAATCTCGGTCGGCTTCAAATCGTCTCCTCGTTACGCCTTTTTCGTTCTTCGCTGCTCAGCTTTGCCAATGAGACGTATTAACGCTTGAGCCGTGAAACGGGTGCATGGCGACATTCGGTGGACGTTAGTTTACGCTTGTGTTTCGGCGCTGAAAAGGCCTGTAATTTCAAGTACTAGTGACGAATGTAGCGGCGGCGCACCAAGCGCCGTCGGCAACTGGCGCCGGTACAGAGCAGTGCAACAGGCAAGACGCGCAAAAAGATGCAGGTAAACCTCTAATTTGAAAATGAAAACAGTCATTTAATCCGCCGCTGGCAGCGGTAACGGGCTAAAATGGACTGTCATCCGGATATGAAGGCAAAGCATGAAACCAAAAAT
>CANJHY010000049.1:0-27348 GCA_947474275.1 Betaproteobacteria bacterium | reverse complement strand
GACCGCGTCAGCTGCTCGTTCGGCGACGTACACGCCGTGCGCGACGTCTCGCTCGAGATCCGCGACGGCGAGTTCTTCACGCTGCTCGGTCCCTCGGGCTGCGGCAAGACCACGCTGTTGCGCATGATCGCGGGCTTCTGCAAAATCGACGCGGGGGCGATCAGCTTCAGCGGCAAGCGCATCGACACCCTGCCGGCGCACCGCCGCAACACCGGCATGGTGTTCCAGAACTACGCGATATTCCCGAACTTTACCGTCGGCGGCAATGTCGCCTACGGGCTGCGCGCGCGCAAGGTGCCGCCGGCGCAGATCGCGCAGCGCGTGGCCGATGCGCTGAAGCTCGTGCATCTCGACGGTTATGGCGAGCGCTGGCCGCACCAGCTCTCGGGCGGGCAACTGCAGCGCGTTGCCATCGCGCGCGCGCTCGTGATCGAGCCTGCAGTGCTGCTGCTCGACGAGCCGCTGTCCAACCTCGACGCGCGGCTGCGTGTGGAGATGCGCGGCGAAATCCGCCAGCTGCAGCAAAGCCTCGGCATCACGGCGATCTACGTCACGCACGACCAGGAGGAGGCGCTGGCGATCTCCGACCGCATCGCCGTCATGCGCGCGGGCGCGCTCGAGCAGGTCGACAAGCCGGACACGATCTACCGCTATTCGGGCACGCCGTTCGTCGCCGAGTTCATGGGTATTACGAACCTGCTGTCGGGCAGCATCGCGCGCCGTGAAGGCTCGCACGTCGTGCTGCAAGCCGGCGCGACCGAGTTCCACATGGAGGGCGGCACGGCGCAGGCAGGCGAGGCGATTACGTTCTGCCTGCGGCCCGAGGCATTGCGCGTGATCGCGACGGGTGAGAGCGCGCCCGCCGGCTGGGCGACACTGGCCGGCACGATCGCGCGCGTCGAACTGCTCGGCGCGCTGACGCGCATGGAGACCAGGCTCGCCGACGGCGCGCTGCTGCGCGTGGCGCTGCTGGATCAGCCGGTCGAACAGCTTGCAGCGGGGAGCGCACTGACGCTCGCCTACGACCCGCGGCGCGTGACGGCATTTAAAACAGCATGAGCGTGGCGTTGCCGCGCAACGCGTTTCCGCTCGCCGTCACTGGCATCGCGCTGGCGTTTCTCGGCCTCTTCCTGCTCTACCCGCTGTTCGGTATTTTAAGCGCGAGCTTTCTCGACGCGAGCGGCATGCACTTTACGCTCGACAACTACGTCAAGGTGATCGCGCGCGCCTTTTACCGCGACAGTGTCGTCAACAGTCTGAAGATCGGGGTGCTGGCGACCGTCATCACCACCCTGATCACGGCGCCACTCGCGTTTTCGATCGCGCGGCTGCCGGTGGCCGGCAAGACTGCGTTGACTTCGCTGGCGGTGCTGCCGCTGGTGCTGCCGAGCTTCGTCAGCGCCTATGCGCTGCTGCTCTTGTTCGGGCGTGCCGGTATCGTGACCCAGGCATTTGCCGCGCTCGGCCTGGCGGCGCCGTCGATCTACGGCACGCAGGGAATAGTGCTGGTCTACGTGCTGACACTCTATCCTTACGTATTGCTGCCGACGGTGGCGGGCCTGAAGGCGCTGGACATTTCAGTCGAGGAGGCGAGCCAGAACCTGGGCGCCTCGCGCTGGCGCACTTTCTGGAAAGTTATTTTCCCCATCGTGATCCCGTCCATCCTCGCCGGCGCACTGCTGGTATTCATCGAGACGCTCGAAAACTTCGGCGTGCCTTTCGTGCTCGCCGAAGACAAACCCATCATGGCGGTCGAGGCCTACAAGCTGTTCGTCGGCGAGACCGATACCAACCCGGCGTCGGCCGGCGTGCTGGGCGTGCTGCTCGTGCTGTCGACGACACTCGTGGTGGTGATCCAGCGCCGCTATCTCGGGCGCCGGCGTTTTGCCACCGGCGCGCGGCGCAGCCCGCCGCTGCTCGAGGTCGGCCGCGGCTGGCGCATGCTGGCGACCGCTTACTGCTGGGGCGTCGTGCTCGCCTCGCTGGTGCCGTTCTTCGCGGTGATCGTGATTTCGTTCATGGAATACCGCGGCCCGGTGCTGCACCCCAATTTCAGTCTCGACAACTACGCCGAACTGTTCCGGCGCTCGCTGCGCCCGCTGCAGAATACGCTGATGCTGGCGACCATAGCCGCGTTTGGCGCCGCGCTCCTCGGCGTGCCCATCGGCTACGTCATCACGCGTCACCGCACGCGGCTCAGCGCTTTTCTCGACATCGTGGCCACGCTGCCTTTCGCGGTGGCGGGCACCATACTCGGCATTGGCCTCATCATCTCGTTCAATACCGGGTGGCTGGCGCTGACCGGCGGCTGGCTGATTCTGGTGATCGCCTACATGGTGCGCAAGCTGCCGTTCACCGTGCGCGCCTCCAGCGCCATCCTGCACCAGATCGACCCCAGCCTGGAGGAGGCATCGATCAACCTCGGCGTCTCGCCCATGGTCACATTCGTGCGCCTGCTGGTGCCGCTCATGCTGGGCGGCATCGTCGGCGGCATGGTCCTCACCTGGGTCGCGGTCGCTGCCGAACTCTCTGCGACCGTCGTGCTCTACAGCGGCCAGTGGCAGACCCTCACCGTCGTCATGTTCCAGGCGCTCGAAGGCACAGGGGCGGGGCTGGCGGCGGCGACGGCGGCGCTGTTGATTTTCGTTACCGTAGGGCCGGTGGCGCTGGTTTACCGGTTGCTGAGAAGGCACGAGATGTCCCTCCTGTAAACAAAAAGCCCCGCGATTGCGGGGCTTTTTTCGAGCGGACGAGAACGCGGATCAGACAGTGGCTTCGGACCCAAAGATGACCGTGCACTGGCTTGAAAGAACTCCACCATTGCCATGCGCCAAGGCGACGTCGCAGCTCTTGACCTGGCGCTTGTCGCATTCGCCGCGCACCTGGCGTATCGCCTCTATCATGACCAGCAGGCCGTACATGCCGGGATGGCAGTAGGAAAGGCCGCCACCGCTGGTGTTGACGGGCAGGTTGCTGCCGCCCGGCGCAGTCTTGCCGCCTTCGAAGTAGCTGCCGCCTTCGCCTTTCTTGCAGAAGCCCAGGTCCTCGGTGAAGAGGATAGGCGTGATGGTGAACGCGTCGTAGAGCGATAGCATTTTGACATCGGAATGCTTGACGCCGGCCATCTTGAACGCCTGCTCGCCTGACTCCTTCGCCGCGGTGACGGTAAGGTCGGGCATGTTGGAGATCGTGTTGTGGCTCAGCGCATCGCCGGTGCCGAGCACGTAGACGGGCTTTTTCTTGAGCGTCTTCGCGCGTGCGGCCGAAGTAATGACGATGGCGCCGCCGCCGTCGACCACCAGGCAGCAATCGCGTACCGTGAACGGGTAGCTCACCATGCGCGCCTTCCTGACCTGCTCTATGGTCAGCGGTTCCTTCTCCCAGGCGACGGGATTCAGCAGCGCCCACTTGCGCGCCGACACCGCGACCTCCGCAATTTGCTCTATCTTTGTGCCGTACTGGTGCATGTGGCGCGCGGCGGCCAGCGCGTACGCGCTGATCGGCAGGATCGGCTTGTACGGCGTTTCGTAATGATTGTATTCGCGCGGGCTCGCGGCGGCGCGGCTCACCGAGCGTTGCGTGCTGCCGTAAGCGATGACCGCGACTTCACACAAGCCCGCTTCGATTGCCATCTGCGCGTGGGTGACGTGCGACATGAACGACGAGCCGCCGATGATGGTGCCGTCGAAATATTTCGGTTTGATCTGCAGATACTCGGCCAGCGCCATCGGGCCCATGCGTACCTGCGTGGCGGCGACGAACAGACCATCGACGTCGGACAATTTCAATCCGCAATCATCCAGCGCGCGCATGGTGGCTTGCGCCATCAGGTCGACCGGGCTCGTATGCGGGGCGACCAGGCCCAGATCGGATTCGGCTACGCCGACGACTGCAACACTTCCGCGTTTACGGCTCATTTTGCGCCCTCCGCCGGGGTGAACACGGGGTAGGGGAGCTGCTTTTCATCGCCCTGGTTGATTTTGACTTTGACGCGCATGCCGATCTTGACCTGCATCGGGTCGATGCCTTCGACGCGGCTCATCATGCGATAGCCTTCGTCGATATCGATCAGCGCCACGTTATGCGGCGGCTGGTCCTTCGCGGCGTGCACGACAGTGGTCGAATACACGGTGCCGAGGCCTTTGGAGACGCGCCACTCGAGTTTGGCGCTGCCGGTTTTCGGCGCGACCGCGCGCGGATAAAACACCGGCGTGTTGTCGTCGGTGCATAGCTGGTAGGCGAGCTCGCCTTTTTTGCAATGCTCGATATAAACGCCGAGCGGCGAGGATTTCATGAGATCTGCTGACATGGTGCTCCCTTGGTTTGTTTCTGATAACTGCAATTTCGTTCGATTATAACGCGGCGTAAGTCAGTCGACTTTCATATTGGCCGCTTTGACGACTTTCGCCCAGCGCGCAATTTCTTCGCGCAGCTTCTGCGCCATCTGCTCGGGCGGCAGGCCGACGGGTTCCGCGCCCGCGCTCAGCAGATAAGCTGCGATGTCCGGTGCACGCAAGGCCGTGGAGAACTCTCGATACAGACGGTCGATCACCGGTTTCGGCGTGCGCGCCGGCGCGAACAGTCCGTGCCATCCCTCGGACTCGAAGCCGGGCACACCCGATTCGCTGACAGTCGGCAACTCAGGCAGCAGGGCAGAGCGTTTTGCATTTGTCACCGCGATGGCGCGCAGACGGCCGGATTTCAGATGCGGCACGACGCCGGGCGCGCTGATAAAGGACAATTGCGCCTGCCCGCTGATGAGGTCCACCACTGCTGGCGCTGCGCCCTTGTAAGGCACGTGCACCATGTCCACGCCTGTCATGGTTTTGAAGAGTTCCGCCGCGAGGTGCGTCGGTGTGCCATTGCCGGTGGATGCATACGAGAGTTTCCCGGGGCGCTCCTTTGCGTATGCGATCAGTTCCTTGATTGAATGGAGCGGCAGCGTGGGATTCACCACTACCACGCTGGTGATGATCACCAGCAGCGCGACCGACGAGAAATCTTTCTGGATGTCGTAAGGCAGTTTCGGAATCAGGCTCGCGTTGATCGCGTTGGCGGTCGTGCATATCAGTAGCGTGTAACCGTCAGGCGCGGACTTGGCGACGAGTTCGGTGCCGACGATGCCGCCGGCACCGCCGCGGTTGTCGACGACGACAGGCTGGCCCAGAGCTTGGGTGAGTTTGGGCACGAGGGTGCGCGCCGTGATGTCGACCGGGCCACCGGCAGGGTAGGCGACGACGACACGGACGGGGCGGTTCGGATAGTTTTGCGCGAGGACTGCGGGAGTTGCGAGCAGCAGGGAAATTGCGATTGTCAGCCGGGGTTTCATCAGTCCACCTTCGTGCCCGAGATTTGTACGACCCTGCCCCATTTGGCAATTTCACTGTGCAGATACGCGCCGAACTCGGCGGGTGTCATGCTGGCTGCTTCGACGCCGTCGCCGGCGAGACGCTGCGCGACGTCAGGCAATCGCATCAGTTTATTAATTTCCGCGTTGAGTTTCGCGATGATGTCTTTCGGCGTGGCAGCCGGCGCAAATGCGCCATACCAGCCGCTCGCTTCAAAACCTTTTACCGTTTCAGCTATCGTCGGCAACTCCGGTATCGCCGCCGAGCGCTTGAGGCTGGTGACGGCGACCGCGCGCAACTTGTTGGCCTTCACGAGCGGCATTGCCGACAGCATGTTGTTGAACATCAGCGAGACCTGGCCCGCGAGCAGGTCGACGGTGGCGGGGGCGGCGCCCTTGTAAGGGATATGCGTGAGCTTGACGCCGGTCATCATGTTGAAAAGTTCGCCGGCGAGATGCGGCATGCCGCCAGTGCTCGCTGACGCGTAATTGATCTGGCCGGGACGGCTCTTCGCCAAGGCGATCAGCTCCTTGACTGTTTTCACCGGCAGCGTCGGATGCACGACGAGTATGAAAGGCGACGAGGCGACGAGCGCGACCGGCGCCAGGTCCTTCTCGGCGTCGTACGGCATTTTCGGATACACGCTGGGGGTGACGGCGTACGTGATGGGCACCGTCAGCAGCGTGTAGCCATCGGGCGCCGCTTTCACGACCTGTTCGGCGCCTATCATGCCGCTCGCGCCGGGCCGGTTGTCGACTATGACCTGCTGGCCCAGCGCGATCGTCAGTTTCTGCGCGACGGTGCGCGCGATGACATCGGTGGGGCCGCCGGGCGGATAGCCGACGATGATGCGCACGGTTTTCGCTGGATAGGTCTGGGCGAATGCGGGCGTCGACAGCAACGCGGCGGCGATGGCGAGTTGGAGTTTCATTTCTGCCCGCCGATGAACTTGCTCGATTCCGTGGCGCAATAGTCGGGCAGTGCGCCCGCCGCATGCCACGCGTCGCTTTCGATCACGCTCAGTTGCGAATTCGCGATCTTCGTCTGCCAGCTCGTATAGCTGTCGACCTTACGCAGCCCGCTGCCGGTGGTGCAGAAGATCAGCGTGGGGCAGGAAATCTTCGCGACGTCGGCGCTGATGTCCATACCGGGCACCCAGCGCAAATAGCCTTGCATGGTCGACACTGCCGTCTTGCTCTGGATGGTGTTGACCCACCAGTCGATTTCCGCCGGCGTGGCCTTGCTGCCAAGCCTGCCTTGCATGGTCTGCTGCGCCCATTTCAGCATGCCGTCTTTTTCGATGTCCTTGATCCAGCCCGTTGCCGCTGCGGGGCCGATGACCGGCGGCGTCACGCCGACCAGCGTCTTGATGAGCTGCGGATATTCCGCCGCCAGCATCAGCGCCATCGAGCCGCCACTCTTGGCGCCTATCAGGTGCACAGGTCCACAGTCGAGATGATCGATGAGCGCCGCGAAATCCTCGAGCAGCGCGTCCATCGTCCACTCGTATTCTTTCGGCATCGGCGTCGAGCGGCCGAAGCCGCGCACGTCGACGCGCACGCAGCGGTAGCGTCCCGCGAAATGCGGCATCCACGCGCGCCAGGCCTCGGTGCTTTCCGCGAGGCCGTGCACGAACAGCACGGTTTCGGGTTTGCGCCACGGGTCGGTGAAATCGTCCACCGTGTAAAAAATCTTGCAGCCGTCGGGCCGCTCCAGGTAATTGTCCATAGCCGTCCTCAACTCTTGGTTTGCAGTTTGCCGTCGGTTAACCCAAGATCGATCAGTGCCTGCGCGCGCAGTTTGTTCTTCTGCACCTTGGCGCTGCCGGTCATGCCGTAGGTCTCGAATGATTCGATGATTTTCACGTAGCGCGGCACGCGGAAGTTCGCGAGCCGCTCCTTTGCCCACGCCATGATTTCGTCCGGCGTGGTGGTTTCGCCTTCGCGCAGTATCACGTAGGCGGCGGGGACTTCGACGAGACGCGGATCGGGCACGCCGATTACTTGTGCCTGCTTGATTTTCGGGTGTTTGTGCAGCATGTCTTCGACTTCGGCAGGCGCCACGTTCTCGCCGCCGACGCGGAACACGTCCTTGATGCGCGTGAGGAAACGCAGGCGGCCGTCGTCGTCCATCACGCCGAGATCGCCGGTGTGCAGCCAGCGGTCCTGATCGATCGCCTTGGCGGTCTGCTCGGGCATTTTGTAATAGCCTTTCATCACGCTCCAGCCGCGCACCAGGATTTCGCCGCTCTTGCCGGGCAGCAGATCGGCGCCGCTGTCCGGGTCGACAATTCGAACTTCCACATCGTCCAGCAAATGCGCCCAGCCCGCGATCCTTTTATCGAGGTCGTCGGTGTAGCGCGACATGCAGACATTGGGCGAGGCTTCCGACAGCCCGTAGGCCTGGACCACGCCGCGCATGCCCATGCGGTCTATGAGTTTCTGCGTCACTTCGGGGCCGCACGACACCCAGCCGCCGCGCAGCGTCAGCGTGGACTGGTCGAATTCCGGGTGGTTGAACATCATCAGGAACATGGTGTCGTTGCCGGAGGTCAGCGTGCATTTTTCCTCCGCCATCACGCGCAGCGCCTCGCCGGCATCGAACGTGAGCGAAGACGACAGGCAGGCGCCGCTCGTCAGCGCGGCGAGCAGCGACAGCGTGCTGCCGGCAACGTGGTAGAACGGCCGCGCACTGAAATAGCGGTCGCCGGCACGGCAGTCGAAGCGGCGCGCGATGTAGGCGGCGTTGCGCAGCATGTTGTCGTGGCTGAGCATCACGCCTTTCGGGTACGACGTGGTGCCGGACGTGAATTGCATCAGCAGCACGTCGTCGGGCTGCACCGCGGCTAGCGGCAACTCGCCCGCGTTAGCGCCGCGCTTGAGAAAGTCTGCGTAGCCCGTCGCGCCCTTCGGCACGTCGTCGCCCAGCACCACCACTTGGTTGAGCATGGGCAGCTTGGCATCGGGAAACCGGGAGTCGACGGCGGGGCAGAAGCTGCGCAGCATGTCGATGAAATTTATCTTCAGGAAGCGGTCGGTGACGAACAGCAGCTTGACGTCGGCCTGCTTCAGGCAATACTCGAACTCATCCGCCTTGAAGCGCGTGTTGACTGGCACGGTGACGGCGCCGAGCGTCGCCGCCGCGTAGAAGAACACCACCCACTCGATCGAGTTGCCCATGCACACAGCGACGTGATCGCCGCGTTTCACACCTGTTGCATGCAGCGCCGCGGCTACACTCTGCACGTCTGCCCATAATTGCGCATACGTCTTGCGTCGGCCTGCGATGACGAGCGCTTCCTGCGCCGGCCGCTCGCGCGCGGCGTTCGCCAGCGCCGTGGCGAGAGTCTGGTGCGGCCAGAACATTGCGGCCGCCATCAGTCGGGGCGCACGCCGGCCGCCTTCACCACCTTGGACCAGCGCGCGATTTCGGCTTTGAGATGTGCGGCGAACTGCTCGGGGGAGCTGCCGATTATTTCGAGTCCCTGGGCGTCGAAACGCTCTTTGACTTCCGGCGCTTGCAGCGCGCGGATGATATCGGCATTGATACGCGTGACCAGTGGCTTCGGCGTGGCCGCCGGCAGCAGGACGCCCCACCACGGAATGGCTTCATAACCCGGGTAGCCCGCTTCGGCGATGGTCGGCAGTTCCGGCGTGCTGGCCGCGCGCTTGAGGCTGGTTACCGCGATCGGCCGCAAGCGACCGGTCTTCAGATGCGGCCCGACGGTCGAGTAACTGCCGAACGAGTAATGCAATTGGCCCGCCATCAGGTCCGTCAGCGCGGGGGCCAATCCCTTGTATGGGACATGCACGGTATCGATGCCGGCCATCATGCCCAGCAGCACACCCATGAGGTGGGAGCTGCCGCCGTTGCCCGTGGACCCGTAGCTGAGCTGTCCCGGCTTCGCTTTGGCAAGCGCGACAAATTCCTTTACCGTCTTCGCCGTTACCGCCGGGTTCACGATGAGTATGTAGGGCGACGCGGCGATGTGCGAAACGGGCGCGAAGTCGCGTATCGAATCGTAGGGCAGCTTGGGATAAACGCTGGGATTGATGGCGTGCGAGACCGCGGCCAGCAGCAGCGTGTGGCCGTCGGGCGCCGCCCTGGCGCCGAGTTCGGTGCCGATCAGCGTGCCGCCGCCCGGGCGGTTGTCGACGACGACCTGCTGGCCCCAGATGCCCGCCAGCGGTTGCGCCAGCGTGCGCGCGATCAGGTCGTTCAGCGCGCCGGGCGTAAACGTCACGATGAAACGCACCGGCCGCACGGGAAAATCGGCGCTGGCCGCGGGAAAACTCATCGAGCCGGCAAGAAACAGCACGCCGCCCATGATCCAACGCATTGCACCAGGGCACTCAGACATGATGGAGTTCAACCTGTTTGCCGCCACGTTATTCTGCCTTGATGTTCGCGGATTTCGCGACCTTCGCCCATTTCACCATCTCGGTCGAGATCAGTTTGCTGAAATCTTCGGGCGTGCCGCTGACCGGGTCGGCGCCTTCGGAGGCAAAACGCTTTTGCGTTTCCGGCAGCTGCATGACGCGGTTGATTTCGATATTCAGCTTCTTGACGATAGCGGGCGGCGTGGCGGCGGGCGCGAGTATGCCCCACCAGTTGTTGGCTTCGTAGCCGGGCAGGTCTTCGGCGATTGCGGGCACGTCCGGCAGCACCGCGGTGCGTTTTGCGCCGCCGGTGCCGAGCGGTTTCAACTTGCCGGTGCGAAAGTGCGGCAGGAACTGGATCAGCGAGCCGAGAGATATATGCGCCTGGCCCGCAATGGTGTCTATCATCGCGGGGCCGCCGCCCTTGTACGGCACGTGCACCATCTCCACGCCGGCCATGGTGCGGAACAGCTCGCTCGCGAAGTGCTGGAAGCTGCCGATGCCCGCGGTGGCGTAAACCAGCGTATTCGGTTTCGTTTTGGCCAGCGCGATGAATTCCTTGACCGATTTCACCTGCAATCCCGGATACATGGCGATCGCGGCCGGCCCGGTGCCGAGTTGGGCGACGCGCGCGAAGGATTTGACGGAATCGTACGGCAGCTTGTAAATCGCGGCGTTCATCGTATAAGCGACGGATATCAACAGCAGCGTGTGCCCGTCGGCGAGCGAATTGGCGGCGGTTTCGGTGCCGATCAGTCCGCCGGCGCCGCCGCGGTTGTCGATGACGACCTGCTTGCCGAAGCGCTCGGTCAGGTGGTTGGCCAGATAACGGCCGATGATGTCGTTGCTGCCGCCGGGCGGAAACGGCACGATCAGGCGTATGGGCTTGCTTGGATAGACTTCTGCTGTTTGTGCCTGAGCGCCAGCAGCGCCATAGACCAGCGAAACTGCACACATGGTGAGCATGAGCAGCGTTTGACGGGGCTTTGCGGCGGATTTTAAAAACATGACTTCTCCTGGATTAAACGGGCGTTGCAGGCCGCTGAATTACTGGAACTCATCGCAAAAATACTACCCCGACGGGCAACCGCCGATAAACGCCGATTGACGCCGATATAAATCCAGACTTTTCCCGGAATCAAGGTTAAATCTCTCGCGCTTATCTGCGTTCATCGGCGGTTCCAAACTGCTTCTTGAGACAGCTTCTAGCGGCCTTCGAATTTTGCCTTGCGCTTTTCCTTGAATGCCGCGATGCCTTCCTTGTGGTCGTGTGTGAGGCGCGCGCCGCAGACCGCGGTGTTTTCGAGTTCGAGCAGCGTTTCGAGCGTGGGCGTATACATCGACTGAAACATTTTTTTGGCGAGCCGCAGCGCGTACGTCGCGGACGAAGCGATTTCGGCGGCCAGCGCCTGCGTTGCCGCTTCGAGTTCGCCGTCGGGCACGACTTTTACGACGAGGCCCATTTCCTTCGCTTCAGCGGCGGGCAGTTTGCGCGCGGTGTAGACGAGTTCCTTGGCGCGCGCGATGCCCAGATGCTGCGTGAGGAGGAATATTGCGCCGCCATCGGGCGGGATGCCGACGTTCTTGAACGCCATCAGCAGGTAGGCGGTTTCCGACGCGATGATGAGATCGCACGCCAGTGCGATGCTCGCGCCGATGCCGGCGGCGGGGCCGCGCACCGATGCGATCACCGGTTTTTCGAGATTGTGCAGGGCCTTGATCATCTGGTGATGGCCCTGCGAGCGTTTGCGGCCGGACACCACGTCGAAGTCGCCCATGCTGCCGACGTCGCCCCCGGCGCAGAACGCGCGGCCGGCGCCGGTGACGACGACGCAGCGTGCTTCGTCATCGTTTGCGAGCGAGAGAAACGCATCTGCCAGATCGTGGTACATCTCGCCCGACAGCGCGTTCAGCTTGTCGGCGCGATCGAGCAGCACGGTGGCGATGCCGTTGTTTTTAGTGACGGTTATGCTCATGCGGGGCTTTCTGCAAGTCAGTGCATGCGGGATGAGGCGGAACCACGCGGCCAGACGTGGCCTGCTGCGTGTTACGTTGCGGCAGGCTCTATAATTTATCCGCTATTTTACACGCCTGCGCGCGGGGCATGCGCCGGGCGCGATGCAAATTGTCAGCGCGCGGACCGCACTATAGAATCGAACCGCCGCCAGACCCTGGCCGCCGAGGATGCCCAATATGAGTGCGACACCCGATTACAACGCGATGAGCGACGATGTGTTCCGCCTCGAAGCGCGCGCGTTTTTCGAAGCCGAATATCCGCCGCATCTGCGCAATATCCTGCGCCGCGCACGCTGGGTCGATATGAAGCCGTGGTGGGACAAGCTGTACGCGAAAGGCTGGGTGGCGCCGGCGTGGCCGCGCGAATGGGGCGGCCTCGAACTCAGCGCTGCCAAGATGCTGGTTTATGTCGAAGAGATGGAGCGCCACGGTGTCGCGCGCGCGCCCGACCAAGGCATCACCCAGGTCGGCCCCATCCTCATGCGTTACGGCACGCAGGCGCAGAAGGAGCACTACCTGCCGCGCTCGTTGTCGGGCGAATACATCTGGTGCCAGGGCTATTCGGAGCCGAACGCGGGATCCGACCTCGCCAGCCTGCAGACCGCGGCGGTGTTCGACGGCGACGATCTCGTCATCAACGGGCAGAAGATCTGGACTTCGCTTGCCCACGACGCGACGCATATCTACGTGCTCGTGCGCACCGATAAGACCGCGAAGAAAAAGCAGCTCGGCATCAGCATGGTGCTGGCCAACGTCAAGACGCCGGGCATCACGATACGGCCGATACGCAATATCGCGGGCCACGAGGAATTCTGCGAAGTTTTTTTCGACAACGTGCGCGTGCCGCGCGCCAGCCTGGTCGGCAAAGTCAACGAGGGCTGGACGATAGCCAAGGCGCTGCTGTCGTTCGAGCGCCTGAGCATCGGCAGCCCGCGTCGCCCCGCCTACGCGCTGCGCCGCCTCGAGTTGATCGCGCGCGCCAAGGGCCTGTTTGACGACAGCGGGTTCGCCGACCGCTACAACCTGCTTGCGCTCGACATCAAGGACCTGGGCTCGCTGTACGGACGCTTCGTCGCGCAGGTCAAGCGCGGCGAACCGCTCGGCGAGGACATTTGCATGCTGAAGATATGGACGACGGAGACCTGGCAGCGCCTGACCGACATGTTGCTGGAGACCGGGGCGGAAGACGGCGTGCTGGCGGGCATGCGTGACATCGACGGCGTCGAGGCCGACATTCTTTCCAGTTTCTATTACGCGCGGCCCGGCACCATCTATGGCGGCAGCAGCGAGGTCCAGCGCAACATACTCGCGCGCTACGTGTTGCGGCTGCCAACTTAGGTAATCTTGATCTGTAGTCGAGTGTTCGCTCGACTCTTTAGCCAAGGATCTTTTGCTTCGCTCAAAGTAAGCGAAGCTTAATCGGCTTTCATGTTCACGGACTTCACCAGCCGGGTCCACTTGTCGATTTCGGTGCGGATGAACGCGCCGAACTGTTCGGCGGTGCCGCCGGCGGGCTCGGCGCCCTGGCCCGACAGGCGCTCGACGACATCGGGCATGCGCAGGATGCGCATGATGTCGGTGCTGAGTCGCGCAACGATATCTTTCGGCACCGCGGCGGGCGCCACGAATCCGTACCAGCCGCTCGCGGCGTAGCCGGGCAGGCCGCCTTCGGCGATGGTCGGCAATTCCGGCATGAGCTTCGAGCGTTGCACGCCGGTGACGGCGAGCGCGCGCAATTTGCCGGCTTTGATGTGCGGCACGACGATGAGGCTGTTTTCGTAGCTCATCTGCACTTCGCCGCTCATCAGCGCGGTCAACGCTGGTGCGCCGCCTTTGAACGGCACGTGCACGATGTTCACGTGCCCCAGCGTTTTGAACAGTTCGCCGGCCAGATGCGTAACGGTGCCGCTGCCCGACGATGCGTAATTGAGCATGCCGGGCTTCGCGCGCGCGAGTGCCAGCAATTCGCGCACGTTGTGCACCGGCAGCGAGGGATGGACGACGAGGATGTTGGTGACGGTGACCGCCTGCGTCACCGGCGCGAAATCGCGCAGGCTGTCGTAGCCGCGGTTGGGGTACAGGCTCATCGCGACCGCGAGCCCGCTGATCGATCCGAGCAAAATTGAATAGCCGTCGGGCGGCGATTTGGCGACGTGTTCGGTGCCGATCACGCCGCCCGCGCCGGCGCGATTGTCGATGACGACGGGTTGTCCAAGGGTCTCGCTGAGTTTCTGGCCGATCGTGCGCCCGACGATGTCGGTCGGCCCGCCGGCGGGAAACGGCACGACCATGCGCACGGGCTTCGTGGGGAACGATTGAGCGGATGCGGCACTGGCGAATACCGATGAGAATGCGGCGATATAAACAAGGATGAAGGCGGAAGGATGAAGGCGGAAAGAACACCCTGATCGCTGTTGTGCATTTTTATTCATCCTTCATCCTTCATCCTTAGTTCTTCTATTCCGGCTTGACGTTCGCGAACTTGATCACCTTCGCCCACTTGGCGATTTCATTGCGCAGGAAGGTGGCGAATTGCTCGGGAGTGCTGCCGACCGGATCGGAGCCATCCGCTTTCAGCCGCTCTTTCAATTCGGGCGAATTCACGATCCTGATCACGTCGGCGTTGATTTTCATGACGATGTCGCGCGGGGTTTTCGCCGGTGCGTTCAAGCCGTTCCAGGCGACAGCCTCGAAACCCTTGAGTCCCGACTCGTCGAGCGTCGGCACGTCCGGCAGCGCCGCGCTGCGTTGCAGGCTGGTGACCGCGAGCGCGCGCAGCTTGTTGCCCCTGACCAGCGCGATTGCCGACGTAATGCCGTTATAAACGACGTCGAGGTGACCGCCGGCAATGTCGGTGAGCGCGCCGGCGTTGCCTTTGTACGGGATGTGCACCATTTTCACGCCGGCCATCGCGTCGAACAGTTCGCCGGCAAGATGGTTCGAGCCGCCGGTGCCGCTGGAGCCGAAGTTAAGCTTGCCCGGTTTCGCTTTTGCCAGCGCGATGATCTCCTTGACGTTCTTCGCCGGTACGCCGGGATGCACCACCATCACCAGCGGCGTGGTATTGATCAGCGTAATCGGGGTGAAGTCGTTGAGCGCGTCGTACGGCAATTTGGCGAGCAGGCTGGGATTGATGGTAAACGGCGCCGGTGTCACCAGCAGCGAGTAGCCGTCGGGTGCCGACTTGGCGACGTTGTCGGTGCCTATGGTCGTGCCGCCGCCGGGACGGTTGTCGACGAACACCTGCTGCCCCCACATCTCGGACAGTTTTTGCGCGACAGTGCGGCCGACGATGTCGGTGCTGCCGCCGGCAAGAAAGGGGACTACCAGGCGCACGGGCTTGGTTGGGAAACTCTGTGCGCCCGCCGCGCCGGCGGCACAGGCGAGTGTGAGGGCAAGAATTCTTCGTTTCATGAATTTCCTTTCAGGCGCGGGGGCGCGGAGTGCCCGCCGCACGCGTGTTTTGAATACAAGTTCCACAAAACCTCCAAAAATTCGTTAACCGCGAAGGACGCAAAGGACGCGAAGGAAAGCTTTAGAAATAGTCGGTATTCAATTCGGCCATTTCTTGAAATGCAGTATGTCGAAATTGACTTGCCGACCTATTTTTGCATTCGTTTGGTTTTCCTTTGCGTCCTTCGCGTCCTTTGCGGTTCAAGATCTAGAGCGTCCTTGGCGGTTCAAGAGTTGTTTTTCAGAACAATCAGAGCATCAGCCGCGGTCACGCCTTGCCCCGCCGGCCGCACGAATAGCGGATTGATGTCGATTTCCGCAATGCGGTCAGCGTGGTCCGCGATCAGCAGCGACAGGCGCGACAGCGTATCCGCGAGCGCGTCGATGTCGAGCGCCGGCTGGCCGCGAAAGCCGTTGAGCAAAGCGGCGCCCTTGATCTCCTGGATCATGTCCTTCGCCTCGGCGACATCGAAAGGCGCGAAGCGGCGCGTGACGTCTCTCAGCAATTCGGTATAGATGCCGCCGAGGCCGAAAACCACTACCGGACCAAAGACAGGGTCATCGACCGCGCCGGCGATGACTTCAAGGCCGCCTGCCATTTCCTGCACCAGCACGCCGTCGATGCGCGCCTTGGCATTGTATTTTTTCGCGGCGGCGAGTATGTCTTTTGCCGCGCTCTTGAGTTCATCGAGGCTGCTGATGTTGAGCCGCACCACGCCGGCTTCGGTTTTGTGCGGAATATCGGCGGATTCTATTTTGACCGCGAGCGGGAAGGGCAGCGGGGTCTCTTTGAGCTTGGCGACGTCGTCGGCGCTCAACAGCACTTCCTTGACTGCGGGGATGCCGTAGGCGACGAGTGCCTGCTTGGATCGATGCTCGCCGAGAGTGCCGCTGCCAGCCGGCAGATCGAGCGCCTGTTTTTTGACGGCACGGGTTGCGGTGTGTTTCGGTCTGGCGGCGTAGCCGCGCATTTTTTGCGCGAAATCGGTGAGCGAAGCGATCGCGTGCACGGTGCGGCCAGGTGCCAATATGCAAGGTACGTTGTTCGCTTCGAGAAACTGCATGACGTCCGGATTATCGTCGGGCGAAGTCGGCCAGTTGATCAATACCGGCTTGTCGGTGGCGCGCGCGACTTCTGCAAATGTGCGCGACCACGCCGGCGCCGCTGTGCCGCGCGGCGAGCGCGCGATCACCATGTCGATATTGGGGTCGGCTATCACTGCTGCAATCACGCGGTTGTACGAAGCGAAGGCGTCGTTATAGCCGTTGGCGGTCGCGTCTACCGGATTGGCGACTGACGCATAAGAGACGACCAGCTCCTTCAGCTTGCCGGTGGTCTCGTCGGTGAATTTCGCGAGATCGAGTCCGTGCTCGAAGCAGCGGTCCGCCAGCAGCACGCCCGCGCCGCCCGACAGCGTGATGACGCCGACGCGGTTGCCGCGCGGCAGGCGTTTCGCGCGAAACGCCTTGAGCCCATCGACCAGATCATCGATGTCGCGCACTTCGATGAAGCCGCCGTGGCGGAACACCGTCTGGAACAGTTCATAGCCGGCCATCATGCGCGCGGTATGCGACGTGGCGGCCTGGCGTCCGATGTCGGTGTTGCCGACCTTCCACACCAGTATGGGCTTGCCGAGTTCGAGGGCGCGCTCGCCGAGCGCGATCAGCCGCCGCCCGTCGGTGACGCCTTCCATGAACATGACGACCGATTCGTTTTCTTTTTGCTCGAGGAAAAATTCCACCAAGTCGAGCATCGACGTATCGGCTTCATTGCCGGTCGAGATCGCATAGTTGAAGCCGACGCCGTAATAGGCCGCGGTGGCGACAACGCCGAAACCGAAGCCGCCGGATTGCGTGACCATCGCGGAAGGACCGGGAATCAGCGTTCTCAATTGCACGGTGCCGCCAAAGCCGATGCGCGCGTTGTCTTTCAAATTCAGCATGCCGAGGCAATTGGGGCCGATGACGCGCACGCCGCAGCGTTTGGCGGTGGCAGTGAGTTGCTGCTGCAGCGCGACGCCTTCGCCGCCAACTTCGCTGAAGCCCGCCGACAGCACGATGGCGAACGGGATGCCGGCAGCGCCGCATTGCTCGATTACGCTGAGGACATGTTGCGACGAGAGCGCCACGAGTGCGACGTCGCAGGGCTTGGGCACCGAGGCGATATCTTTATAGCAGGTGAGCCCCTTGATTTCGGGATATTTCGGATTGACCGGATAGACCTTGCCCTGGAAACCGAATTCGGTGAGGAGCTTTAAGGGTTGTCCGCCGATGCGCGTCAAATCGTTCGAAGCGCCGACCACCGCGACTGCGCGCGGATTGACGAGGCGTGAAAAGTCCTGCACTTGGCGCGCTGATGCGCCGACCGACTGATCCAAGGGGGTTTCTCCGTAGGGGGCTGATGCACGCGGATTTTACCTTGATTCATATAGCTCCCGCCATTTACACTCGGGGCATGAGAAATACGGAGGAAGTCGTGCGATTGATAGCACGCGTCATGTTGTATGCACTGGTATGCGCAGCGACTGCCGCCGGCGCGCAGCAGTCTTACCCGAACAAACCGATACGCCTGATCGTCGGCTTCGCGCCCGGCGGCGGCACCGACATACTTGCGCGCGCACTCGGCCAGCCGCTCGGCGAATCGCTCGGTCAGCAGATCACGGTTGACAATCGCGCCGGCGCGGGTGGCATCATCGCGACAGAACTCGGTGCGAAGGCTGCGCCTGACGGTTACACGTTTCTGGTCGGTAGCTCGGCAGGGTTTGCGATCAATCCGAACCTGATGGCGAAGCTGCCGTACGATCCGGTAAAAGACTTCACGCCGGTCGGCATGTTCGCGACTCTGTCGTACGCGGTCGACGTGCATCCGTCGCTGCCGGCCAAAGCGTTGCAAGATTTGCTCGCGCTGGCGCGCGCCAAACCGGGCGCGATCAACTATGGATCGGCGGGGCAGGGTTCGTCTACCCATCTCGCGATCGAGCAGTTTGCGCAAATGGGCGGCATCAGGATGACGCACGTGCCCTATAAGGGAAATACGCCGGCGATGACTGCGCTGATGAGCGGCGAAGTCGCTTTGGTGTTCGACCCGGTGCTGACTTCGGCGCCCATGGTCAAAAGCGGACGCATACGCGCGCTGGCGGTGACGACACTCCAGCGTTCCTCGTTATTGCCTGAAGTGCCTACGGTGGCGCAGGCGGGCATCAAAGGCTTCGAAGCAGGCAACTGGTTCGGTGTTTTCGCGCCGGCCGGTACGCCGCGTGAAATCGTCGAGCGTGTGAACGCCGCGATCAACCGCGCGATGACGCGGCCCGAAATGAAAGACAAGCTCTTGAGCCAGGGCGCTGATGCGCTGACCGGTACGCCGGCGGACCTCGCTGCGCTCGTCCAGCGCGAACTCGCTAAATTTGCGAAGATCATCAAGGATGCCGGCGTACGCGTCGAGTAACAAAGAAGTAGAAAAAATGCTCCCTCGCCCCGCGTTAGTGGGGAGAGGGCCGGGGTGAGGGGAAGCGGTCGGGACGATTAGATGGAAAAGCAATACCGTAATGTATTAGTGCTGTCGGCCACGCAGTCGACTCTGCAAATCACCGGCGTCACCATGATCGCGGTCACCGGGCTCGCCGGTTACGCGCTTGCCGACAATAAATCGTTCGCGACCGTGCCGTTGACCTGCTACGTATTCGGTTCGGCACTCACGACCATACCCGCGTCTTTCCTGATGAAGTGGATAGGCCGGCGTGCCGGCTTCCAGACCGGCACCGCGCTCGGCATGATCGGCGGGGCGATCTGCACGCTGGCCATGTATTTCGCCAGCTTCTACATGTTGTGCGCGGGCATGATGGTAATGGGCATGTATACCGCATTCGGCAAGTACTACCGGTTCGCCGCCGCCGACGCCGCCAGCGAGTCCTTCAGGGCGAAAGCGATCTCGTTCACGCTCGCCGGCGGCATATTGGGCGGCATCATCGGTCCCGAAATGGCGATACGCAGCAAAGACCTGTTCGCCGACCATATGTATATGGGCTCGTACCTGTCGTTGATAGCGGTATGTTTTCTGGCGATGCTGATTCTTACGCGTCTCGATATTCCGCAGTTGTCGGAGACCGAGCGCAAGGACCCGGGGCGTCCGCTTGGCGTCATCATGCGCCAGCCGGTGTTTATCGTGGCCGCGCTGTCGTCCATGCTCTCCTACGGCATCATGAACCTGATGATGACCTCGACGCCGCTCGCGATGCGCGCGCACGATCATCATTTCAACGACGCCGCGCTGGTGCTCGAATGGCACATCATCGGCATGTACGGTCCGTCGTTTTTCACCGGTTCGCTGATCCAGCGTTTCGGCGTATTGCAGGTGATACTGACCGGCGTCGTGCTGCTGTTCGTGTGCATAGGGGCGGCGCTCGCCGGCACCGAGTTTTCAAACTTCTGGGTAGCGATGTTCCTGCTCGGCGTCGGCTGGAATTTCATGTTCGTCGGCGGCTCTGCTCTGCTGACCGAATGCTATACGCCGTCGGAGCGCGCCAAGACCCAGGCGGCAAATGACTTCATGGTTTTCGCGACCATGGCGATTTCCTCGATGTCGTCCGGGCTGCTGCTGAACAAGAGCGGCTGGCAGGCCGTCAACCTGGGTTCGATCCCTTTTCTGGCGCTGGCGACCGCCGCAACCCTGTGGCTGATGTGGAAGCGGCGCGTGTCGGCTACGCAGGATACCTCTCACCATGTTGATGCAAAATAACCCGTCACCCCCGCGCAGGCGGGAGTCCAGGAAGCGAGCGAACGTTGTTTTGATCTTTTCCGGGTTCCCGTCTGCGCGGGAACGACGGAAGATTTGCTGGCTGTTTGCGATACCACTTGGGCTGGCCTGCACCGCTGCGTTCGCGCAGTCCGCGCCCCGCGGCAACGAAGAGAAATTTCCCGGCAGGCCGGTGCGCTTCCTGATTCCGTTCGCCGCGGCGGGCAGCAACGACGTTGTCGCACGCATCCTCGCGCACAAACTGACCGAACGCTGGAAGCAGCAGGTGGTCGCAGACAATCGCGCCGGCGCCAACGGCATCATCGGCATCGACATGGTGGCCAAGGCGCCGGCCGACGGTTATACGCTGTTGATAGCGTCGACGACGTACACGATGAATCCCAGCCTCTATAAATTGCCGTTTGATCCGGTCAAAGACCTGGCGCCGGTGTCGCTGATAGCCGAAGGCCCTTTGATGCTGTGCTCCCATCCCGGCTTCGCGCCGCGCAACGTGGCCGAGCTCATCGCGCTGGCCAGGTCGAAACCGGGACAGTTGCAGTACGCCTCTTCAGGGGCGGGCGGCATTGCCCATCTGGCAGGCGTGCTGTTCGAACGGACGGCCGGGGTAACGCTGCTGCACATTCCGTACAAAGGCTCGGGCGCCGGCGTGATCGACGCGGTAAGCGGGCAAGTGCCTCTGATATTCAGCAGCGTGAGCCCGGTGCTGCCGTTCGTGAAAAACGGGCGGCTGCGCGTGCTGGGCATGGGCGGGCTCAAGCGTTCGAGTTTTCTGCCGGAGACGCCAACCATAGCCGAGGCCGGCGTGCCGGGTTACGAAAGCAATATGTGGTGGGGCATCATGGCGCCCGGCCGCACGCCCAAAGCGACGATACAAAGACTCAACCGCGATATCCGCCAGGCGATCGATGCGCGCGACGTGCAGGAGCGTTTCGCCAATCTCGGCATGGAGATCCGCGTTTCGGCGCCTGAGGAATTCTCGAAGATAGTTGCGTCCGACATCGGTAAATGGTCGGCAATCATCAAGGATGCAAAGCTGGACGTGGGTGGCGCGCCGTGAGCGGTAGCAGCCTCAGCGACCGGATCGGTTTGCACACCTGGACGCTCGACACCACGCCGCTTGCCGACGTGCTGCGCATCGCGCGCGAGACCGGTTACAACGCAGTCGAATTGCGCCACACTGACTTCAAGCGCTGCATGGAGTCCGGCATGAGCAATGAAGAGGTGCTCGCCATGATCCGCGCCAGCGGCATCAAGGTGTCGTGCATGGGGCTTGAAACCGGCATGTTGTTCTCGCGCGGCGACGAGCAGCGCCGGCTCTTCGCGTCGATGGATGAGATGTGCGCCAGAGCGGCGGCGCTCGACTGCGCAGTCATGATGGTGGCGCCGGGCAGCAGTCCGCCGGGTACTGTGAAGGAGGCGGCGTGGAATTTCGCTGCCGGCTGCGAAATCGCGCACAAGCACGGCCTGCGCTGCGCGCTGGAATTCGGTTCGCGCCATCCGGTCGTCAACCGGCTCGCGGTGGCGCGCGAAATCGTCGCTCTCGCGGACCAGTCGAACGGCGGGTTGTTGATCGACACCTATCACGCGCAGTGCGTCGGCGACGGCGGCCGCGGTTTTGAAGATGTGCCGGGCAAAGATATCGTCGCGTTCCAGTTCAGCGACGTGCCGGCCGGGCCGATAGGCGGGACCGGTGCAGCTCTCGACCGCCTGCCGCCCGGCAATGGCGTGGTGCGCTGGCGCGAAGTGCTGCAGTTGCTGATCGAAAAAGGTTACGACGGATACATCAACTACGAAGCACCGAACCCTGCGCTGTGGTCGCGGCCGCCTGCCGAGGTCGCGCGCGAGGGTGTCACCGCGATCAGATCTTTACTGGACGACGCTGCCCGCGCATAACGCGCGGATGCTTCATTTGCAGGCGGCCCTGACGGCGCTTACTTTTTCACCGCCAATATTCCGTCGCCATTCAGTTTCGCGACAAATCCGGCGAGCTGTAAACGTTTTACCACTTCGTTCGGCACATCGCGGCCGCTGGTCAGTTTGTTCGGCGTGCCGACGTAATGAAATAGTTTGCCCTTGCGCCTGAGTACCCGCGCCAGTTGGTCATAAAAGACCTGCGAGTAAAGCTCTCCGGCGATACCGAAGCGCGGCGGATCGTGCAGAATCGCGTCGACTGAATCGGCGGGTAGCGCGCCGATCTGTTTGGCGATGTCGCCGTGGGTCAACGTCAATCCGCTACCAATTTCAGGTGACCACGGGTTGAGGCTGCGCAGCCAGATCACGTCGGCGTTCTTCTCGAAAGAAAGCACCTGCTTCGCCTGTCCCTGCAAACACCAGGCGGCGAAATAGCCAAGACCGCCGCAGGTGTCCAAAATCAGTTTGCCGCGCGGTTGTATCAGATTGACTTTACGTTCGGCGTCCGCGTACGGCGAGATGTGTGCCGTCGGCAGCATCTTGATGCCGTCGATTTCGAACGTCGGCGGCCCCCATGCGGTGGGCACGAGCTTGATCAATGACGTGGTGTAGCGCGCCACCGGCTCAAAGGCGTCGTCCAGCCAGTGGTAAATAGTTCTGTCTTTGCACGTTTCCAGATAAGGGAAGCGCCGCCCTTGCCACGCCCATCCCGCGGCATCCACCTCGACTGACGTACGCGAGCGGTCGAGGTCCAGCGAGCACTCGACTGTACGCGCACCTGAGCGCACGGCGGCGTGCAGTGTTTCGTGTACTTTCTGCGTGAGCAGCGGCCCGTTCATGCTTCCGCAGTCGTGTCGTGCGTTTTCTTGACGGTTCAGGCTGCTGAGGGTCACGATGAGATGGGTTCCATGCCCTTCGCCCTGATCACGCGCATCGCGTCCGGCGTACGCAGGAATTCGATGAGCGCCGTCGCTGCGTCGGTTTGCTTGGCGTTCGTGCCGATCGCCGCCGCAAACGCAAAATGCCCCTGCAGCTCGCCCGGGAATGGGCCGGCAATATCGATCCCGGGGACAGCCATCAGCTCCTGAAGCTGGTGCAGGGCGATTTCGGCCTTGCCCTTGGCGACCGCATCGCCCGGCGACTCTGCACCCTGCACAGGATGACCGGTATTGACGATGAGCGACTTGGCGTTCACCTCGTCGGCGATCCCGAGACGTTCCAGCACCTTGACGATGTGGTCTGCGCTCGAGCCGCCGACTGCCGGAGAGGGCCGCGCAACCGAGCTGGCGGAAAGCAGCAGGTCCTTGAAGGCCTTGGGTGATGAAATGTCCGGTTTGGCGCCTTTTCGTACGCCAACGGCAGCGACCGCCCTTGCGACCTGCGCGATTGAACCCGTGATGACCTGCCCGTTTTTTTCCAAGGTTTCGATGGCAGATTGATTGATCATCACGACATCGACCGTCTCGCCCGCGGCGATTCGCTTCGCAAGCAGACCGGTACTGTCAAAGGTGATTGCCAGAGTGTGGCCAGTCGCACACTCAAACCTCGCGCCAAGGTCCAGCATGACCTGACGCATGCCAACAGCGCTTAGCACCTTCACCTCAGTCGCATGGGCTGAGACGTGCGCTGAAGTCAGAACCAGTCCGCCGCTCGCCGCAGCTGCCGGATGTTTTGTGATCAAGGAGACTCCTCTCTGAAGCAGAAATACCGCACACAAAATGATCTACGAACAACGTATTCCGTAAACGTCTCAGATGCCTCAACGTTTCGGTTGTGGCGCGCCAACGTAGGCGCGCAGCGCCGATTTCGCGTCGCTCACGAACCGGGGGTTATGTGCCATTTATAGCTCGTATTTCGTGCTGTCGAGCGAACCGTGAAAGACGCCGGGAATGTCGATGTTTCCATCGTCTTTCACGAGGTATGCGATTCGGTAATGCCCATATGGCAGGAATATTAAGTTTCGTTAATGTGCAACGTAACGGTGGCCGATCTCTGGAAATTTAGCGAGAATTTGCGCTCGCCCCTGGATTTCCTGAACGGTGCGAGCAGCAGCGTTCGGATGATCAGTGGCGATGTACTCGAAAATATCTTCGAGCCAGCGCCGGGCTTCATCGGTTCACGCTATTGTTGCCATGAGCGGATGCGATGCGCCGTCTCCTCGTTTGAGATAGTGCGCTTCGCGTCCGCATCGGCTAGCCCGCGCCCGACCATGACGTGAAAGGCAAGCTCGCGAACAATTTCTTCCCGCGAGCTATCCTCAGGCTGCCCTTGAATCCGGCGGGTGAGATCTTCCTTGACCGTGGGCATGGCTTAAACCTCCAAGTTATTGTGATTTTGCCACAATGACTTCCCATCGGCGAATGGCACATAACTTTAAACATTCCTGGAAAGTCCAACCCGTAGGGCGCAATGCGCTGCGCTGATTGCGCCCCACCCGCGCCGACCCGGACTACATTGCCGTCGGCGACAAACCCGACGCCGTTGGCGCAGGGCATCCACGCTGTTGTGTGGATCAGTCCATTGGATAGGGCAGCAAGCGGGCGTATCGGTAAATGTCTCAACGTGCTTCTCATGGCGCACTCCTTTGTGGAAAAGCTGCATCAATCACACTTACCGCTACACAATTACTACTTCCCGAAGCAACCAGATATCACGCGCATTTTCGGCTGTATGTCCGCTAGGCGACATATGAATTAACATTAATTATCAATACTAATTATTTAATGGCATAGACTTCATGAATGCCGCATTCAAGGATCTGTCCACCAATCCGAACATTCCTGCGCGCGAGCGGCGAAAGCGAACTCTCGTACGGGCTCAATTTGAATTCATCATCAACGCCAGCGACGATGCAATCATCAGCCAATCAGCGGATGGCCTCATCAAAACCTCGAACCCGGGAGCCGAAACAATCTTCGGCGTCACCGCCGATGAGATCATCGGCAGGTCAATAGAATTGATTATTCCCGCCGTTCGCCGCAATGAGCGCGATGAAATTCTGGCCAACCTGCTTAAGGGCCAGGACGTTGCTCACCTTGAGACAGTGCGCCGGCACCAAGACGGGCATGTTGTTGAAATATCCGCAACCATGGCGGCAATGCGGGGCCTAGACAGCCAAATTACCGGTTTCTCCAGGATTGCGAAAGACATCAGCGAACGTAAGCGCTTCGAATCCGCACAGAAATTACTCGAAGCGCAATTGCGCCAATCGCAGAAGATGGAAGCGATTGGCACGCTGGCCGGCGGGCCAGCATCACGCAAGATCTTTGAAAGGAAACGGCCATGAACGATTTCAGTGCTGAACACGCTGCCGAGTTTTCGATGCTCATCGAGCGCGCGACGCAAGACCGCCTGAAAGATGAATGTCTCAAAAAGGCCAGTGCCCTTTTAGAATCAGCCGAAAAGAGTTTGGCGTTGAGAATTGGACGACACTTCTTTGACGATTCGACTAAGGCCGGGTGCACAAAAATTGGGGCGATTGCGTTAGCGCTTGAGCGGGAAGACGAGCAACTTAATGAGTGGCGTCAGAACTTGGCCAGGATTCGCGCTGAGTCCCAGGGTGAATCACAGCAGACCAATGCGCTCTTGGCAGCAGCTTAATCAACGGCCGGACAACGCAAGCGCCGGGTCTCAAGATGCGGCAGTCACTGCGGATACCTTTAGTGCGTTCACCGAGAGGCGGTGGGCTTCGCTATGGCTGCGTGATCGGCTACGCCAAGGTCATGAAGTTATCTCTGCTTTCCAGGCGCCAGCCTGCGTAACGGCGACTAGCACGCGCGGGGGTGCGACTCTTTTTCCAGCGGAAGTAGCGGCGTCGACGCCTTATTAGAAAACCTCAAAGTGTGGGTCGATAGTAGCGTTTCCGCTAAAAAACAGAAAAGAGATAGCGAAAAACAACCAATGCCACCAAGGAAGCACCAGCCCACGAGTTTTCCGTCAAACGAATCGAGGATCTCATCCAGGAAAAGTCCAGCGATAGTCGCGCCGATGAAGAGTGCACACAATACCAGCAAGGCGATCGACCAGTTGACCACACTGCCGCGCAAACCCAGCCGCTTTAGTTCCCAATAAGCCGCGTCCTCATTCCGGATGCGTTGCAGGTCCAGGCGCTCTTCAATCCAGCGTGCGCGGTCAATAATTCTTGCCAGGCGTGTGGCAAGGGCGCCGATCATGCCTGCAACGGCTGTCAGCATGAACACCGGCGCGACAGCCGAACGGATGCTTTCCACAAGGTGCAGGCTACTCATCAGTTATTCCCTCTTTTTTCCATTGATTCTTCAGTCTACACCGCGCCCATTTCATTTCAATGGCACTGGCATGTACATGGGCAGTGGTCAGCCTGATTAAAGGCGTGTCAAAAAGTTTGTGCAACCGGAGTTAAATTCGTTAAAACGAAACGTAACAGCCACTGACTGGTTTTGGCCGGTTGCCCGCGGTCACCAACGGCGGCTGTAGGGATGCCAATTTACCCGGCACAGATTGGCGCCGACCGCAGTGACCACCTTGCTGCTTAAGACGCCTGCGGAGCATGCAGTCATCGAACGTGAAGCGTCGTTCTCCGCACCGCTTAGCGCAGGTCGCCATCGTGCCCTGCGCAGAATTCACACATTTGAAATCATCGGGCCGTATCATCGCGCGCATTGTTGAGGGGGGCAAAGCATGTCGATGATCGACCTGATTCGGAACGCGGACAGCGAGGCAAATATTTACGCCTTACTAACGTCCTATATTGACGCGCTAGGGCATAGCGACAAGGGGATGCTCGTGGCTCAGTCGTTGTTGGCACTGCCGATTTACGGCGCTGCTGACTTGCAAGCACGCTATTCGCTTCTGCTTGCAGAGTTGGACTTGGCGTCCAGGCGTTTGGATCACCAGGTGTGCATTGTCTACAAGGAGGCGTTGGCTATTTTGGCAACCGCCTTGCATTGCATACGATTAATTAAGTATTCTATGAGGAACGAGTGTTTCCTGAGTTGAGGGGTTAGAGGCGGAGCATGACTAATTTTGTAAAGACTGCACCAGCAAACAACATCTGGCGGTTCTACACTGCCTCAAACGGGAAGTGGCAATGGCAGCATCTGACAATCGACCAAATACTGATTACAGAATGCAGTCCGGTTCACCAGGGTTACGACGAGTGTGTGGTTGACGCAGAGAAGTGTGGATATAAAAGGCAGGTGTTGCCCACATCCCCGAAGCCGAAGTTTAAGACTTCAACATTTCCGTGGCGGGGTCGCTAATGGAGTTCGGCAACTAAGGCGGCGCTCGCGGCGAGACAAATCACCGCATGCGGTTCCTGGCAAGCCAAAAAAGTCATAGGACTTACGGCCAGGTCTGGTAATTGACGACGGTCACCGCAAGACTGGCAATCAGTTTCATTTGAGTGCCTGCTTGTTCATTTTCCTTGTATGACGGGACACCCATTGTCTTTGTCCGGCACCGGACAATGGCGCGCATACATATTTCCGCACAAGACCGATCATTTTTT
>CANJHY010000048.1:0-27422 GCA_947474275.1 Betaproteobacteria bacterium | reverse complement strand
GTCACGTGAAAACTTTTCAGCGTGCCCACGGACTGATACCCAACGGCGATATTGGCATGCAGACTTTAATGCGCCTGACCAGTTTGACGGACCCAACGGCGCCGTCGCTGATACGCACACAAGTGAAGGATTAGTCTGGTGTCGTACATTCTCGATGCGCTCAGAAAATCCGACCAGCTGCGACAGCGCGGGCTGACGCACACGCTGCAAACCGACTACTTGGCAGCGCACGCATCGCGGCGGCCGCCGTGGTTGGTTTATGGCGTGCCGGGGTTGATACTGGTCGGCGCGGGCATTCTGATCGGGTGGTGGCGTCCATGGCAAGTGCCGCAACCGGTTCCGCTCGCAAGTCCGCTCGCCGCCCAACCACTGGAAGCGGCGCCTCAACCGATCGCAACCGCGACTCCGATACCCGCGCAATCCGTCCTGTCGCAAAACGCACCCGAGCACGTGAAGGTTCAGACGCCCAGCGCCGGCACGGCACCCGCCACGGGTGCGGCAATCCCGCTAGCGGCTGCGCCCGTCACCCGCGCGGCTCCGGCGGCAGTAGCGCCAGAAAGCACTGTAATGGCCATAGCCGATTTGCCGGCCGCGCTGCGACAAGAGATACCCGCCATGATTATTTCGGTTCATGCGTATTCGCCGCAACCGGCCAATCGCATGGTCAGCATCAACAATCTGCTGCTGCGGGAGGGCGGCAACCTGCCGCCCGGTCTCACGCTGAACGAGATCACGGCGGATGGCATGGTATTCAGTTACAAAGGCTACCGCTTCAGGCGCGGGCTGGGGAGCGCGGAATCCCGCTAGGCCCGCACGCTTACGGCAGCCGCAATTCGTAGTTGCCGGCGCCGCGTTCCACCGCGATCATGCGCAGCAGCGGTTCGAACTGCTCCCGCTGCTGTGGCGCAACGCGCGCAGTCGCCTGAAAGGCAGGCATAGCGCCCTTGGCCCATGTGCCGCTCCCGTCCAGTTGCAGCACACCGTCGAGGGTGCGCAGGACGGCCGTCATGGCAGCTCCCGGGTTCGCGAAACGCAACTCGTAATTGCCCAGCGGTGAGACCCGGGAGTGTATGGAACTCGCGGCGCGCCACAACACCGTCGCATTTGCTTGCACCGCGCCGCCTGCAATCACCAGCTCAACTATGTGCGCCTGCAAATCGCCGCCCAGACCGAACGGCGCAAGTTTCGGCAGCACGATGCCCAGGCTTGCCGCCGGCACACTGATATGTGCATCCGTCAGTTCGATACGCGATGGCGACAGCGAAACGACAAATCGCTTTGCCGGGGAATCCAACTCGACTTCACAGACAATGCGTCCGCTCAGCAACGATACCGGCGACAAATGCCAAGCGATATATTTTGCAATCCCGGCCTGCCGCGATGCATCGAGCAATTCAACGCGGCCCGCGCCGGACCACGCCGTGCCCCGCGCTTCGGATAATTGCAGCCTGCCTGCGCTGGCACGCCGCAGAACGCCATCGACCAGCGTCGCCGGCGCGGTCGCAATGAGTATGAGCATGTACACAACCGTCCCCACCGCAAGCCACCGCCCGCGCCTCATTGCCGTTTGGGACGGGAAAGAGTCGCAGCAATGCTGACCATTCCCGGCGCGGCAAGCGCTTCGATCCGGCACGCATCCAGATGAATGTGTTGTGCTTCGAGGCCGGCGACCCACTCCAGCCAGTCGGCAAATGCAACGGCACCGAAGACGACCTTCACCAGGTTGGCGTCAACTGCTTCTGCGCTCACCAACGCACGCGACAATTCGGCGCTGCCGGCCTGTGCCTGCAGCAGCGCGCGCAAATCACCCTGCGACACCGTCATGGCTGGCGCTGCGCGCAACCGTTCGAACTCGACCGTCTGCCGCTCGAGAAGATCGGCGCGCGCGCGCAACGCCGGCACGCTGGTGAGCAATTCCGCACGCGACCTGTCCACTGCCTGCACGAGCCACAGGCTCAGCCCGCCAACCAGCAAAGCCGCCGATACCGCGATTAGCACGCGCTCGCGCGGCGCACGTGCCAGCCAATGCTGGTGACACCACAGCTGCAACGCGCGAACGTGAGCCGTCATGATGCACGCACCGTGACGACAAATGCGTTGCTGCCGCTGCGCGACGGGGTGACCGCAGCTTCAATATTGGCGCCACCTTGCAGCAATCGCGCAACGAACCGGCGCGTCGCGGCTTCGTCGATTCCGGAAAATTCGAGCGAAAGCCGCCCGTGCTCATAAGCCGCCACCCGCAGGCTACCCGCCGGCAGTTCTTTCAACGCGACCGCCACGTTCTCAATCATCGGCAAAAAATCACCGGCGTCGGCGATACCTGCAACCTGGCGTGCCGCGGCGAGCTTGCGGCGCATCTGAAGCGCGGGATCAACCACCGCGACGGCATCGGGAACCGCCGCGCGAAAACGCGCTTCCATTTGCAGGCGAAGTGCGCGTTGCTCGCCGCGCAGCATAGTCCAGTCCGTCACCAGTACGAGCGCATGCAATGCCAGCGCGGCGCCCACCATCCACGCGGCCGGTCGCAGACGCGTGACGACTCTGCCGGACAGACGCCACGTCTGCCGTTTCTGCAGCAGATTCACGCCGCCATCGTGCCGCGCGGTGCGCCAGTCCCAGACGCCGGCCTGCCGCAACGGCACGCCGATTTCGCGTTGCCATGCCCCGAGATCGGGCGCCGCCGCGGATGCAATCGTATATACGGCAATCGCAGCGGGTGATTGACCACCGCCCGCCGCGGCCTCGACCAAGAGACGTAACGCCAAAGGCGGCAAGCGCTGATCACCGGCATCGGTTGCCGCACCCTCGATGTCGCCGGTACGCACGAAACCCTCGCGCCCATTCCAAGCCAGAGTCCACTCCCCGGTTACACGCGGCAAAAGCAGCGTCTCGCAATGAACTTCATAGCCGTCGAAGCCGGCAGTATCAAGCGCGTCGAGCCAGTTTTGCAGGGCGTTCCTGTCCACCACCGCAAGCACGTCGGAATCGCCAGCTATGCCAAGCCAGCTTGCTTGATTGGCTTCCGGCTCGCCCAAAGTCTGATCCTCAACCGCGAAAGCAAGCACCGAACCTGCGCGGCGGCTCGCTCCCTGCGGCAGTTTCACGCGCGTCAGCAGGACTTCAGCGGCGGGAATTACGAGGTGGACGCGCTCGGCGCCGCGCGGCACATCCGCAAGCATGCCCTCGCCGTGAACCGACTTGCGCGCGACGTCAGCAAACGACCACCGGCAGCGGGGCGGCGCGGCTTGCAGCGAACAATAAATACGTAACAGGCTCATAAGGTTTTCCGCCAGACAACCGCCGGCCAGCCGGCGCCATCGCGCGCGAGCAATGCCGCGCCGCGCGCCTGCGCCTGGCCAAAATTGACATTCAGCGTAACGATAAAATATTGGCTGGCAAGCACGACGCCCGACGCGGGCACCGCAAGCTTACCCGGAATCCGGCTGGCGAAATCCTCCACCGAGGTGAAATAAGCGCGCTCGCGCTGTGCCACGAGTGTACGGGCGACATCGAGATCCATGTCGTCGATCATCGCCGCCAGCACTTCAGCAGATGCTGTGTTGACGTTGATTTGCGTGTAGCGCGGGAGCGCCGTCACGAACGGCCGCAGACGTGCTCGCACCTGATCGTCAAAGCCCCGCACCAGCGCAAGTTCGGAAAGGTCTGTAAGCGGCTGGTTGGCGGCGAGATAAGGCGCTGGCATTGCAAGATAATAACCGTCTTCCGCACCGTTCGCCGAATGGGGCTCGTCGTCCGCATCGAGCCAATCCGCAAGTGCGTCCGCGAGTGCCGGCGACAGCCCCAATATCGACAGTAGACGGCAGAACCGCGCGAACTCCACGCGATTGATCCTGCCGCCCGCCACCAGATTATTCAGGTTGAACGCGCCTTGCTGGTCTTGTATGTAACCATTGATTTCTCCGTTGTCGACGGGAACCGGCGCCGGCCGCAGGGCCCAGGCCTCGCCCAGATGATCAAGGTTGCTGGTGGCGCGATCGTCGCTCAGCACCGCACGCGCCCAATCGACCCCCGCGCGAACCAGGCCCTGTGCCTGTGTATGATCCGCCGTCAGTTCGCTCTGGCGGGACCACGTGCTCTGCGACACCATGATGGCGGTCGCCGTCATCGCAGCGAGCGCGACAACGCTCATCGCCAGCACAATGGCAACGCCGCGTTGCTGCGTCCTCACGATGATTTCAACTCAAATATGCGCACGATTTCCTCGCCCGACGCCAGCACAATACGCAACTGCACCGCCCGCGGGATCGAGGCATCCGCCGCAACGGCAGGCCACACGTCCACCCAGGCCAATCCTGCATTGAGGTAACGCAATTCAAAGCGGGCCACGCCATTCAGCAGCGCATAGCGCGCGGGCACCGCGTTGGGTGCAATGTCCAGACCCGGCCACAACCACAACTCGATCTCCTGCTTTTCGTTCAGCGCATACGCCAACCGGCGCGCGGTATCCACGCCATCCACCGAAGCAAAGCGGCTGAACTCGACAAGCGGCACTTGCGTTGTGCCCGGCATCCCGCGCCACGCAGGTGCGCCGCCGCCGGCTGTGCGCACCGCCCGCGGCATCGCAAGGTGCACGTCACGTTCGAATCTGGCAAAAAACGACGCCAGCGTCCGCCACTTGGCCGTTTCCTGCGCGACATGTTCACGCGTATCGATCACGGCGGCAAGACCACGGTAGGACATTAAGGCCAGCACCGAAAAAATAAAAACGACCGTAAGTAGTTCGATCAGCGTAAAGCCCGACGTCGCACTCCACTTTAATCTCATCTCGACCCGCCTTGCGCTTGCACCACGAAGCCGGACAATCTGGCCAGCGAATGCGCTTCCTCGGGCGTCGCGAACACAAAAACGTCAATGCGCCGAAATGCCGGACTCGGCATCGCCGTAACCTCTTCGCGCCATCTGAATTCAATACCGGCCTGATATTGTGTCCCACGCTGAATACCCAGCGGCAGCCACTCCCCGCGCGCGCGATGCTCGGCCAACAAATTCTCGGCAACCCAGCCGGCAAGCAGGCGTGCGCGCAACTCACCTACGCTGACAGTACCCTGCCCTGCCGCGCGCAGCGCCGCAAGCAATGCAACCGCAATGATGGCGAGCGCAACCATCACTTCAATCAGCGTAAAGCCCATCATGCCCTCAGAGCGCCGGCGCACCATGCGCTGCCCCCTCTCCGGCCACCGCACGCACGCTGCCGCCGGCCGCGACCGCCACGGCGTAATGCTCCGCCCCCAATGCCAGGTTGATCGTGAAAACAATCGGCGGCGCATAGGGGATGAACTGTAAACGCCTCCCGCCCTGTGGCCGCATGTTTTCGACGCGCAGGTCCGCAATCGTCATCCCGGGCGGCAACGTGCGCTCGCGTAACAAATCGCTGTCGCGAATTTCCGACCACGTCTCGTCGCGCACGCGCCAAAACCGGTAGCCTTTTCCGTCAGCGCTCCAACCAATCGTCCTGCCGGTGAGGTTTGCTTCCGTCGCCGCAAAGTCGATGAGTTCGGCCAGCCGTTCGGCCTCGATCCGCAACAAACCGCGCGCATCAGGCCGCGTAACGACGCTGACCAGCCCCACCAGAATACCCATGATCAAAATCACCACCAGCATCTCGATGAGTGTGAAACCAGCGCCCGATCGCCTGCAGAATGTTCCGCCCATGCTCGCCAATTCGGACTACAGATTCCAGGAGCCGATGTCGGCGTCGTTGCCATCGCCACCGGGCGCCCTGTCCGCGCCGTAGCTGAAGACGTCGATCTCGCCATGCAGTCCGGGATTCAAATATTGATATGGGTTCCCCCACGGATCTTTCGGCAGGCGTTCAACATAGCCGCCGGTTTTCCAGTTCGGCGCAAGCGGCGCTGCAGAGGGTTTCTCAACCAGCGCCTGCAGCCCCTGCTCGGTGAGGGGATAACGCATGTTATCCAGGCGGTAGAGCTTCAACGCCTGCATGAGGCTCGCGATGTCTTGCCGGGCCGCAATGACCCGGGCTTCGTCCGGCCGGCTGATGATTTTGGGCACCACCAGCGCTGCGAGTATGCCGAGAATGACCACAACGATCATTACTTCGAGAAGCGTAAAGCCCGCACGCGCAACTGCCGGTGCAAACTGCCCCTTGTCTCCGCCGTATACCGCCATTTCACCACCCAAACTTTTACTCATGCCAGAACCTAAAATGCAAATCGCGGCTCCCAATCGCTTTCCACGCGCCGCGTCGAACGCACCAATATTGTAATCAGGACGGATCGAAAAATCGACTTTAAAGTATACTCTGAACCAATCAGTCCAACCCGAGCAGCACGGCCCGCCACCGCTTGGCGAATCGTGTAAAAAAGAGATGCCATGGGCGAATCGCCGGCGATACGATCGAATTTTGCGCAATCGACAATAGTGTTGTCAGCGACGCTCGCGGCGCTGACGCTGTTATGTTTTGTGCTCGCCTACTGGACATGGGTATGGCTTGCCCCCGCGGCAGCACCGCGCGCGCGCGCCGTTGAAACACCGCGCCACATCGACGCAGCGTACGGCCTGTTCGGCGGCGCACGGCGCAGTCAGACTGCGGCGGCGCCGAACGCACTCGCGATTCGCTTGCTGGGTGTTGCAGCTGCGACTGGCGGCAAAAGTGGCTACGCAATCGTGCAACTCGACACCAACAAAGTGATCGTCACCCGCGAGGGCGCGGAGATTGCGCCCGGCATCCGCTTGGCGGAAGTGCGGCCCGGGCAGATAAATCTGGAGCGCAACGGCGTTCGTGAAACACTGGTATTACAGGACAAAAACACCCGCGCGCGCCAGACGGGTGCGCAACCTTAGTAAAACGCACGAGAAGGATCACTCACTTGACGCAGCAATTATCGACCATCAATGATGATGCGTTGCGCACCGGCGCGACGCCGGAGCCGATTATGAATTGCAACGTTTACGCACGAACTGCAATACTCTGCCTGGGCATGCTGCTCTCGCCGGGCAGCGCCTGGACCGCCGACCGCCCCGCGCGCGCGGCCGCTGCCGATGTCGTCACCCTCAACTTCGTCAATGCCGACATCGAAGGGGTGGTCAAAGCGGTCGGCGAAATCACCAGCAAAAACTTCCTGCTCGATCCGCGCGTTAAAGGCACGGTCAATATCATCTCGGCGAAACCGATATCGCGCGCGCTGGTGTATGACGTGTTTTTGTCGGCTTTACGCCTGCAAGGCTATGCCGTGGTCGAAAGCCGCGGCATCCTTAAAATAGTTCCCGAGAGCGATGCCAAACTCAATCCAAGCCCGACTTTCGGCCCGGATGAGAAGGCACGGCCGGCCGGCGACCAGATCCGCACACAGGTGTTCACGCTCAAGTACGAATCAGCGGTGCAAATCGTGCCGATACTGCGCCCGCTCATCACCCCCAACAACACGATAGCCGCGCACGCAAACAACAACGCGCTCGTCATCACCGATTACGCCAGCAATCTGCAGCGCATCGAAAAAATCATCGATTCGATCGATCAGCCGAGCGGCAGCGACGGCATCGTGATTCCGCTCAAATACGCTTCCGCACTCGACGTTGCGCAAACCGTCAACCGCCTGTTTGCCGAGGCCGGACAGGCTCCGGGCGGCACTGCCGGGAGCGATTCCATGCAACGGATGGTGGTCGTTGCGGACCCTCGCTCGAACAGCCTGCTTGCACGCTCGGATAATCCATCACGGCTTGCGAAGCTGCGTAACCTTGTCACGCTGCTGGACGTCCCGACCAGTGCGGCGGGCAACATGCATGTTGTGTTTCTGAAAAATGCCGAGGCCGTGAAAATTGCAGAAACCCTGCGCGCGATTTATCAAGCCGGCGGCACTTCGGCCCTGCTGCGACCGGCCGCGGCCCCCATGACCGCACTCGGCGCCTCGCTCGCGCCGCCTGCAACCGGTGGTGCGTCCGCTTCCTCAAGCGCAGCCGGGATGACCGGTTCGTCACAGATGCAGGGGCAAGCGGTTGCGCCGATTCCATTCTCGGCGCAATCGCCTGCAACCGCACCGGGAATCATCCAGGCAGATGCCGCCACCAATTCCATTGTTATCACTGCGCCCGACGCCATTTACAACGATCTGCGCGCCGTCATAGAAAAACTCGATTCCCGGCGGGCGCAGGTCTTCATCGAGGCATTGATCGTCGAGGTCACTGCGAGCAAAGCCGCCGAATTTGGCGTTCAATGGCAGGACCTCAGCGGAACCGGCGCCACCACGACGTCGCCCGCCAGACTGTTTGGCGGGACGAATTTTGGCGGGACCGGCCAAAACATTCTGGGCATTGCGAAAAACCCGCTGTCCGCCGGCACCGGCTTGAACGTCGGCATTATAAAAGGCGTGGTTAATATACCGGGCCTCAACGGCCAGGTGCTCAACCTTGGGCTGCTGGTGCGCGCGCTGGAGAATGACAACAACGCCAACATTCTTTCCACGCCAACGCTTTTGACGACCGACAACGAAGAGGCCAGGATTCTGGTCGGCCAGAACGTACCGTTCATTACCGGCCAATACGCACTGTCGGGCGCATCTACGACGCCTACGCCGTTCCAGACCATCGTGCGCCAGGATGTGGGTATTCAACTGCGCATCAAGCCGCAAATCTCGGCCGGCGGCACGGTTCGCTTGCAGATTTATCAGGAGGTCTCGACTGTTGTGGACAATACCAATCCGGCGGGCCCGATCACAAACAAGCGTTCGGTCGATTCGATGGTGTTGCTTGATGACGGCCAGATCGCGGTGATCGGCGGGTTGATCCAGGATAACGTAAACGACGTGGTTTCCAAAGTTCCGGTTCTGGGCGACCTGCCGTTGCTCGGCGGCTTGTTCCAGTACAAAACCCGCTCGCGCACCAAGACCAATTTGATGGTGTTCCTGCGGCCGACAGTATTGCGCGATGGCGCACAGTTGAACTCGCTCACCAGCGAACGGTATGACTATATTCGCGGTGAACAGGCGAATGCCCGGGCCCAGTCGGCCGCCAGTCCCGTATTGCCGACGGTCGAATCTCCCATGCTGCCGAATTTGCCGTCTGCCGGTTCCCCGCGCCTGATCAAGTCTGAATAGCCCGCGATGGCCCACAAATTGACGGGCGCGGTTAGCTATAGCTTCGCCAAATTGAATGGCGTCGTGGTTACATCACACACAGAGGACGCCGCCGAAGTCGCGGTCCGCGCTGATGCGCGCCCGGGAGCGCTCGCCGAAGTGCGACGCGCGCTCGGTGTGCCTTTCAGTGCGCGCCGCGTCGATGCCGCCGAGTTCGACGCATTGCTTGCGAAGTTATTCGACGGCTCCGACACTGGCGCCGTTGCGCTCGCCGGAGACCTTGCCCAAGACATCGATTTATCCAGGTTGCTGCAAGAGATTCCCAAGATCGCGGACCTGCTGGAAAGCCAGGACGACGCGCCGGTCATCCGCTTGATCAATGCGCTGTTTACGCAGGCGTTACGCGACAACGCGTCCGACATTCATATTGAACCGTTCGAGACCCGCTCGGTAGTACGCTTGCGCATCGATGGCACGCTACGCGACCTGCTCGAACCGGCGCGCGCGCTGCACGCGGCCATCGTCTCGCGCGTAAAGATAATGGCCCAACTCGATATTGCGGAAAAGCGCTTGCCCCAGGATGGCCGCATTACACTGCGGGTCGCCGGCAGGCCGATCGACGTTCGGGTATCGACGATACCGACGGGCCACGGCGAGCGCGTTGTACTGAGATTGCTCGACAAGCAGGCCGGCCGACTCGACCTGACGCGCCTCGGCATGGACGATGCAACGCTCGCGCAAATCGACCAGTTGATTCGCGAACCACACGGCATCGTGCTCGTCACGGGACCGACCGGCTCTGGAAAAACGACGACGCTGTATGCGGCCCTCTCGCGCCTCGACGCGGCATCGCTGAACATCATGACCGTCGAAGACCCGATCGAATACGATCTCGACGGAATCAGCCAGACGCAGATCAATACGCGCATCGAGATGAGTTTCGCACGCGCGTTGCGCACGATATTGCGTCAGGATCCCGACGTGATCATGATCGGCGAGATTCGCGATCTTGAAACCGCGCAAATCGCCGTGCAGGCAAGCCTCACCGGCCACCTCGTATTTGCGACACTGCACACCAACGATGCCGTGAGCGCCGTTACACGGTTGGTCGACATGGGCGTCGAACCGTTCCTGCTTGCGTCCAGCCTGATCGGCGTAGGCGCCCAACGACTCGTCCGCAGGCTCTGCGTCGATTGCCGAAAATCCATCACGCCCACCTCGGCACAACTGCACACTCTGGGGTTCACCCCGACCGCCGGCACCGTTTACTCGGCACAAGCGTGCGCTGCCTGCAATCGGTCCGGCTATCGAGGCCGCACCGGCATTTACGAGTTACTGACTGTAGACGATGGCCTGCGTCGATTGATTCACGACCGGGCGTCCGAGCAAACGCTGCGTGAGCACGTGGTGAATTCGGGCATGCGTTCATTGCGCGAAGATGGCATGCGCTGGGTGTCGCAAGGGGTGAGCAGCCTTGAAGAAGTCGTGCGCGTGACGCGCGAATAGCCGCGATAATGCCGGCAATTCGCTACGAAGCTATGGATGCGGCCGGACGCAAGGTGTCCGGCGTGCTGCAAGCCGATACGCCGCGCCAGGCCCGCGCGCAGTTGCGTGCGCAAGGACTGCTGCCCGTCGCCGTCGATCAGGTGCGCGCGCCGGACCGCCGGCAACTCGCATGGACTCGCGGGATCTCCACTGCGGAATTGAGCCTTCTGACACGACAGATGGCGACATTGCTCGATTCCGGACTGACGATGGAACAAACCCTGAATGCGCTCATCGAGGAGGCTGCCACCCCGCTCACGCGCGAGATATTGAACGGCGTGAAAGCCGAAGTGACGTCGGGGCAAACGGTGGCCGCCGCGCTCGGCAACTATGGCAACAGTTTTCCGGATTTTTACTGCGCGCTCGTCCACGGTGGCGAGGAGTCGGGCGCGCTGCCCACGATATTGCAGCATCTGGCCGATTATCTCGACGTGCGGCAGGCTCTGAAGCAGAAAACCGGCCTTGCACTGCTGTATCCGATCCTGGTCACCGTGGTCGCGGTGGCCATCGTCAGCGGCCTCCTGGTCTACGTGGTGCCGCAAGTCGTGCAGGTGTTTCAGCAATCGCGCCAGAGTTTACCGATACTCACCCGCGCGCTCATCGCGCTGAGCGATTTTTTGCGCGCGACCTGGCCGTATCTGGTGGTTGGCCTGATCGGCACGCTGCTGGCCATGCGCGCGGTTTTGCAGCGCGCGGAACCGCGCCGCCGCTTTGACGCCTTGCTCCTGCGCACGCCCTGGCTCGGGCCGCTCATACGCAGCGTCAATACATCGCGCTTCGCGAGCACACTCGCCATTCTGGTCGGCGGTGGCGTGCCCCTGCTGAGCGCACTCAATTCCGGCGCGCGCGTAGTAACCAATGTCATTATGCGAAATGCCATTGAACTCGCCATTGAGCGCGTGCGCGAAGGCTCCAGTCTCGCGCACGCCCTCGGTGCGACGCGGGCATTTCCACCGCTGCTGACCCACCTCATCGCCAGTGGCGAGATCAGCGGAAAGCTGCAACAAATGCTGGAGCGCGCGGCGCGCCTCGAGACTCAGGCTCTCGAACGGCGGCTGACGGTTTTTCTCACATTGATCGAACCGTTGATGATTCTGGCAATGGGCGGTGTCGTGCTGCTGATCGTCCTCGCCATCCTGCTGCCGATTATCGAGATCAACCAGCTCGTACGCTGACGCATGTCCCGCACGCAGAAAACCCAAACCGCAATGCAGCGATAGCGACGACCAGCAGCACTTGCAACGAGCGGTCGTAAGGTCAAAAAATCAGTCCGCGCCAACTCCCGGAAAACCAACAGCCTATTAGAAACTTATTTGGCCGCGTAGGTGATGAACTCTTCCGGACTGACGCGGATCGCAGCGCCGGTCGGACATGCGCGCACGCAAGCCGGGCCGCCCGACAAACTTTTGCACAGGTCGCACTTGACGGCTTTCTTGCCCATCTCGGCGTCGTGGTAATGCGGTTCGCAGCCGGGTTCGGTCGTCATTCCCGTCATCAACCATGCCCACAAACTCGGCACCTGCCGCTTCGGGTCGACCTGTGCCAACTGAATCACGCCATACGGGCAATTACGCTCGCAATTACCGCAGCCGATACAGGTCGATTCGATGAACACCTCGCCGTTCGGATTGCGGTGAATCGCATCGGGCGGGCAATCTTTCATACAGTGCGGATTCTCGCAATGCCGGCATGAAGTCGGAACGTGTATGTTCGCGAACGTCGGGCCGGCCTGGCGATCCAGCCGCGAGGTGCCGTCGTGAACATCAGCGCACGCCTTTTCGCAATTGTCGCACCGCACGCACAGGCTCTCGTCGATCAGCAGCACGTCCGTGCCCTCGCCCAGTCCCTGGCCGATCAAAAAGCTGATCAGGCTGCCCGGATCCGGCTCGGTCTCGCGCTGCACGTTTTTCGACAGGCGCTCGAGCACGCGCGCCTCCATACCACCGCGCAACGTCTGGTTGCGGCTGAGCACTTCGTTAAACGTCTCGGCCAACAACATAATTGTTTCGCAATTGACCGCCGCGCGCGCCGTCGCCGAGCGCTTGGCATCCGACGACAGCAACGCCATCTCGCCGATATAGTTGCCCGCCGCGACGTACGACAGCACCACCTCTTTGCCGCCGAGGATGCGCGAAATCGTCACCGAACCGCGGCGTATGAGATGCAAGCCGTCCGCGACGTCGCCCTCCTTGAATATCGTAGCGCCCGCCGGATAGCTCTTGATCGTCGCGCCCCTGATCATCTCGTCCATGTCGGCTTCCGACACGAACGGCGCGATCTGCGTGCGCACCGCGCGCCGCAGCGACGTCTCGTCGATTTGACGACGCACTGACTCTATGCTCGCGATCAATTTCAGCATCGAACGCCGCGGCGTTTCAATCATTACGCAGTTGGCGCCGGCCCGCACCGTACTGGTTCGCCGACGACCGGACAATAGTCCCATCTCGCCGAAAAACTGGCCGCGCTTCAAACTCACCGTTTTGACCTTGCCGTCTTTGTCCGGCACTTCGATCAATACCTCGCCATCGACGATCGAATAAAACGAATTGGTGTAATCGTCCTTCTGGAAGATCTTTTCGCCGCTGGCGGGAGAGCGCACATCGCTGTCGATCATAAATTCGCGCAACTGCAGCGTGGTGAGGTCCTTGAACAGCGGGACGCTGGTCTGGATCAGCGCCAGCGCATCGGACACGTTTTTCGCGCGATTGAAATTCTTGAACTTGGCCTTCAACAGATCTTCGTCGGCCGGCTCCACCGGGTTGCCGAGTATGTATTCGACCACCTCGAAGCCCTGGTTCATCGCCTGCTTGATGAGCGGGTAGCCGCCCAGCGCGCCAATGATAAAAAGCCCGGGCACGTTCGATTCGTAGGTCGCCGACACCTGCGGCACCGCTTCCATGGTCTGATTCGGGAACTGGATGCCGAAACTTTCAACCAGTTTGCGCGGCGGAATGGCGCCCAGCCGCGCAATCACACGGTTGCATGCAATATTCTCGACGCCTTGCGGTGTTTGCGCGACGAAACACAAAGGCCGGCCTTCCGTCTCCACCGCATCGACCTTGAGCGCACTGGTGCTGTAGCGGCATTCCATCTTGCCGTCGCGTATCGCGGCGGTTACCAGGTCGATATTGCCCTGCTTGACGCGGGGAAATTCATCGACGCGGTTAACCAGGATCACGCGGTTGTTTTCCGTCAGCGCCAGCGCGTTTTCGATACCCGCATCGCCGGCGCCGACCACGATGATGGTCTCGCCGTTGTACTCGGCCGGATCGTCGAGCTGGTACTGCACGCGTTCGAGGTCTTCGCCGGGAACGCCCAGCTTGCGGATGTTGCCCTGCAGGCCGATACACAGCACGACGTGCTCGGCGAGCTGCGTCTCGCCGGAGGCCATCTTGATCTCAAACGCACCCTTGGCGCCGGAGATCGAAGTGACCGCCGAGCGGTATTTGATGTTCACTTTGTATTTCGCGAGTTCCTCGTCCCACTTGCCGAGGATAGCTTCGCGCTTGCCGGCCGCGAACGTAATGGGGCTGCGCAACGGCAGTATCCCCGGCTCGGCCATCACGTGCTTGCCCTTCTGATAGCGGAATATCGTATGCGACGGATGCTCTTCGGCCTCGAGCAGCACGTGCGGGACATTGAGTTCCGCCGCGTGTGCAGCGCACGACAATCCGCTGGGGCCCGATCCTATGATGGCAATGCGGACGCTGCTGCTCATTTTTTCACCCCTGTTTCGATGCCGGCCTTGAGATCGCGCAAGGCCCGTTCAAATGCGGCCGGCTGGTATTTCTCGTCGTGCGCCACCACTGCGAGCAGCCGCTTCATCGCCGGCTTGATAGGCTGCGTGCGCAGCAGCCCCTGCCTGCCCATGAATTCGGCGGTGCTTTGCACCGCCATTACCGCCTGTTCGGCGCCCTGATAATCGGTGTACTGGCCGGCAATGCCGTCGTCGATCAGGCCGTGCAGGATGCCGCGCACGTCCTCACCCGAAAACCGGTAAGCGCCGATTTTCGTGATCATCGAAGCAATCAACTCTTCCACCGTGCGCGCATGCGCCAGCGCATCGCTGCCGGCGGCAACCGCCTTGTGCAGGCGCGCGACCTGCTGCGCGAATTCAGCGGCTTCATTCGGCACCACGCGCCGCGCAATCTGCCGCAGCATGAGTAAGTTGGCATCGTTCAGGCGCACGATCCCCGGGCCCGCCCCGACGCGCGCGGCGGTGTTGCGCTTGTCGGCCATCGGGTGGTGGCAGGAGTGGCAGTCGAACAGCACCAGTTCCGGGAACAGCCCGTCGCGCCCGCGCGGACTTTGCAGCAGCGCCAGCAGTTCCTGCGCGGCCACGGCCTGGCCGATCGCCCAGGCGCGCACGCCGTCCCAGCCGCCCTTGCGCTTCTGCCAGTCCGCGTCGATGCGGAAATGCGCCGGCCCGATCTGGGTAAAGGTATCGAGCTCGAAGCTCATGCGCGGATGCCCTGCGGCCATGATTTTGTGGGTAACGAACTTTTGCTGGTTGCCAATGTGGCAGGACATGCACAACCGCGCGCGCGCCACGTCGTTATCGGTGGCATACATGCCGCGCGCGAGGTTCTTCGCGTGCGTCGCGTCGGGCTCGACGTGGGACCTCAGCCAGCGGTCCGCCGGACCATGGCAGGCTTCGCAGGCGACGCCGTCGGCGATCTGGAAACCCTCGCCGCGCTGCGCGGGCTTGGGATTGTGGGTGTGGCAATCGAGGCAGACGTCGCTCTTGTGCGCGGGGGCCGGCAACCCCAGCTTCTTGGCAATCTCCTTCGAGCGGTCGTTGAGCAGCACGGAATAGGAGCGGGCGTGCTTGTCGGAGCGCGACCATGTCACATATTCGTTCTGCAGCACGGTGGAATCCTTCCACGTCTCGATCGCGCCGTGACACAGGCTGTTGGCGCAACTGGCCACGCCGAGCGTCTTGTCCAGGGAGTAATGCGGCAGCGGCGCCGCAGCGTGCGCGACGGCCGCCTGCAGCAGGCCGGCGGCCACGGCAACCATAAGCAATTTTTGGGATGCGGTCATGGCTTCTTCTGCGTAGGTTCAGGGTTGTCTATTACCGTCCACGGCGTGCCGTCGCGTTTGAGATACATCTTGCGTTGTTCCTCGAGGTTGAAGGGCCGCGAGCCGATGCGCCCGAACACCGCGACCTGGCCGCCGGTTTCATCGACGCCGCGGTCGCGCTCGAGCGCGCGCGACAGCGACAGCGCCGGCGACCGCGTCTTGCGCCACGCAACCACCTGCGGCTTCGGTTCCGGACTGAAACCATAGAACTTCGGTTGCGTATCGGGCGCGGTCAGTTGCACCACCTTGAGCCCGTTGCGACCGTCGGCGACATAGGCGAAGGCCGATGCGTTGGTCGAGGCAACGGTCACGTCGCGCACGTCGTTGAGCGTCCCGTCGGCGGTGAATTTCATGTAGACCTGCGGCTTTTCGGGCTTTTCGAGGTCAACGATGACGAGGCCCTCCTTGCCACCGGCGACGTAGGCGTAGGTGCGCGCGATCTGAATGCGATGCGCATCGGCGAGCGGCACAAACGCCGACGCGATGAGCTTTGCCCGCTCCGGGATGGTGACGTCGATCATGCGCAGTCCGCTGTCGTCGGTGACGGCCAGGTAGCGGAATTGCAGCGCGGTCGAGCGCGCACCCTTGAGCGGGATCACCGCCGCGACCGCGGGCTTGAGCGGATCCTTGAGGTTCACGATCACCACCCCGGCCGTCGCCGTGATGTAGGCATACGAACCGCCCATCGTGATGTGCCGCGCGCCCTTCAGCACCCCGCCGCCATCCCAGGTCAGCGCGCGCTTGAGGAAGTTGTTACGCGGGTCGCCGTCCTGCAGTGTGTTGACGTCGACCAGGATCAGGCCCTCCTCGGCGTCCGTGATCAGTGCATAGTTGTAGATCGGATGAAACGGCTGCTCCTGGTTGACGACGCGCATCAGGTCGCCCTGGTTCTTCTCCGGCGCCACCGGCTGGGTGGTGGGCAGCGCGACACAGGTCGCGTTCTTGCTGGGGATATGCGTATCCTGGCCGAGCTTGGAGAACGGTGCGGAGACGATGCGCTGGGACACGCCCTTGTTGGCGATCGACGCCACGTCATACACGCGCATACCGCCGCTGCCTTCCGAGACGTAGAGGTACTCGCCGCGCAGCTGGATGCAGCTTGCACGGCCCGCGGTCGCGCGGTCGTGCGCCTCGGACAGCTTGCGGCCGCCTTTGAGATGGTTCGCGTACCAATCCGGGTAGGCGTAGCGGTGGAGGTAACTGCCGATCACCGCCTGCGGCTCCTCCCACTCCGTGACCTGCACCGCCTCGATGTGTTTTTCCTCTCCCACCCACGCGTTGAAGCCGATCATCCCGATATAGCCGGTGCCGTGCAACAGGGTCTGCGCCATGATTGCATTGTTGTCGTTGTCGGCCGACAAATGGCAGTCTGAGCAGGTCTTCGTTTCGGTCTTGCGCTCGGTATGCGGATAATGCGGGTTGAACGCCTGGCTCGAGTAGCCGCTCGACGAGGTCGGTGCCTGCTGAATGTAGAGTTTCTCGCGATTGGCGTTGGTAGACGACAGCACCAGCGCCGAGGAAGAACGAATCGGCGTGATCTTGCTGCCCTTGACCGGGCCATGGCGGCCGAGATGAAACATGTCGTCGCGCGCCACCTGCGGGTTGTAGGTGGCGTAATTGCGTGTGAACCCGCCTTCGTAATGATGGCGTTCGGTCTTCTCGTTGGCCTCGATCGGCAAATGGCATCCCGAACAGCTCGTCGACCACGAGGTATGGCAGGTCTGGCACGTCATCTTGTCGTCGCCGTGGGCGCGTTTGGCCACCGGTACTTCGAGCCCCCAGCGCTGCGCGAAATCGTCGTATTCGCCCTCGGCAACGAGCTTGGCGCGCGCGGCCTTGGCGTTGTACTTCGGATGCTGCGGGTTGACCGAGTCCTTGACCAGCGACATCTGCCATTCCTTGTCGGGGAACATCACGGAGCGCTGGAATAGTTTGCCGTCTATCCACTCGAAGCGCTTGCGGCCGTCAGGGGTGCGCATGAGGCTCATGTCGGCGCCGCCCGGTCGCGCCGCCGGTCCCGAGGTGTAGAGCTTCGGGTAGTTGCTTGCGGTGCCGTGACAGTCTGAACATTCGATTTCGATGGCGGCCGCGACTTCACCGTAGATATGCCCGTTGCCGTGGGAATCCTGGCCGAAGTGACAATCCGCGCATTGCATACCGATATCGAGATGGATCGAGGTCAGGTGCACGGCCTTCTTGGGATTCGCCGGATTGAATTTGTCCGGATCGGTGTCGGCGACCGGGTTGTTGTCCTTGTCGAGCAGGGTGCCTTTGCGGTCGCGCTTGAATACCGCGCGGAAATTCCAGCCGTGGCCGTGATAGTCGGCAAACTGCGTGTCCTTCAACGTCGGGTTGAGTTTCGAAACGTCCTTCAGAAACTCGGGATCGCTCCACTTCCCGCGCACCGCAGCGCCCTCGGGGTTGCGGTCGAGGATGCGTCGCCGTTCTGCGTCCGTCGGGTAACGCTGCTTCTCCGGCCACATCGCCGGCGCGTCGGACTCGTAGTCCCACATCGTCATGCCGTAGAAACTGTTGACGAATATGTTCGGCTGGTGCATGTGGCAAATCATGCACTGCGACGACGGAATCGCGCGCGTGAACTCGTGCTTCAGCGGGTGACCGGAGCGGTCCTTCGGGATGGTCGGGTCCGCAGTGATCGATTTGCCTTCGTTGCCGTATTTCGCGTAGACCCCGGCGCGCAGCGGATCGCGGTCGTTGGCGTAGACCACGTGGCAGCTGGCGCAACCGGACGAGCGATAGTCGCCCGGCTGCTCGTTGGTGCCGAGGAACCACATGAGCGGATCGTTCAGGCGCGTCTTCGTGATGTTGATGAGCGGCACCGCAATGCGTCCGCCTGTGCCGGGACCGCGGTTGGATTGCTTGATATCGGGACGCCCCGGCTCCTCGAGCAATTGCAGCTTGCCGGTGCTGTTCGGTATCCCGACTTCGGGAAACTGGCTGCCGATAATGCGACCGCCGCGCTCGAACACACGGAAGATGTCGCCCGGCGGAACTGTTTCCCACGCCGGCAACGGATACAACTGCGCCAGCACGCCCTTGCTTGTAAGCCAATCATCCGGCTTGACCGGATTCATGATGGAGGCGGCCTCGCCAGTGCGCGTATAGGACTCGCCGAGCACGCCGTGCTTGAACGGCAGTATGCCGTTGTTGTACGACGCGCCGTTAAACAACATTGCGCCGGTCGCCATCAGGCTGCGCTCCGCGGCCTGAATCACCGGCAGGTGGCAGGCCCCGCAGGACTCGCGCGCGACCCGGTAGTCGGACGGATTAATAAACCGCACGAACGCCGGATTTTCACGATTCAGCAGTGTATACGAGCCTTCCGGGTTGGCCGAGGCCGGGGTTTTCCAGTCCATCGGGAAGCGCGGCAGCACGTGCGCCTTGCTCATCGCGTCGAGATAGGCCTTGTCGTCGGCGCCGCCGTACTCCGACCCGGCCAGCTTGTTCACCTTCGCATCGCCGCCGTGACAATCGGTGCAGCCGAGCACCACGGCGGGATTGGCATGCATCGTATGGCGGTCTGATGCCGTGTGGCAGGTGATGCAGCCCTGGGACTTCGCGTCGGCCTCAACGAGGGTCTGTTTCGCCGGCGCGGGCGGGCTCGCCGGCGCGTCCGGCCCGTGTGCCGGCGCTGACGAGTCCGCGAAGCTGACGATGGAAGCTGCCAGCAGCAGCAATATGACGATCAGGGCTCTCATCAAAAATTCAACAGTATGTTAAGTAACGCAGAGTATTGGATGCCGTCGAACGAGTTGCCGTAAATTTCGCGCAGTCCCTTGGACGGGATCAGGGCGCCGACGGACGCGTTGACGACGACGTTCTGGGTGAAGAAGGGTCTGTACTGCACGCCGACTGAAGCGTCCACACCGATCTTGGTGCTGTGCAAGCGCTGGTTGCGCAATACCGCGAGGGAAGACAGATTGTCGAACTCGAGGTAATTGACGTTGCTGATGACGCGCAGACCCGGCTTGACGTCGAAATCCGCGCCGACCCCGAACAGGTGCAGCCCCGGATTGGTAAAGTTGGACTGGCCGAATTCGCGCGACGAACGCAGCGACGGCAGCACGCCATTGCGCATCGACAGCGCGACGCCGCCGCCGCCGATCAGCGGCACCGCCTGGCGGATCCAGTAGCTGGTATCGGCCCCGGCGAACTGCGGATTTTCCAGCACCGAATCGAAGCCCCCCGCCTTGCCGTCGTAGGGATCCTTGTCGCCCGAGGCCCATAACGCGCTCGCGCGCAGGCGCACCCAGTCGAAATCGCGCGAAAGCTCGAGTGCGCCGAAATAGGCGCCGATATCCTCGCTGGCTCCGGAGAACATGCCGCGATCATCGCGGCCGATGGCGTAATAGGCGGACGCCGAGACATTCCATTTGCCGATGCGGCCGTCGCCGTTGTAGCCAAGATAAGTCACGTCATAGTTGTGCGGTCGCCCGGTGCCGAATACCGCCGGACGCTCGAGAAAACCGTTTTCATTGTAACGATCGGGGCGGTCGCCTTCGCGGTTGCGGTTGTAGAGCACGGTGGCCTGCGAAGTAAAGCCCTGCCACTTCGAATCCTGCCGGCCGAACGCGAGCGAATCCTGGCGGTAAAGGTTGAACATGAAAATGTCGTCCGCCCGCAGACGCCTGCTGATGTCGTTAAGGCCGCTGTTGGTGTCCTTCTCGAGGCGCCTGAACCACGCGGCGTTGTATTGCCACTGGTTGTTGTCGCGCGTGCCGAACAAGCGCACGCCGAACGGCTGGTCAAGAAACAGAAAACCGCGGAAATCCGCCGTGATCGGCTGGATGCCGATTCGAATACTGTCGAAATCGTAACGCGGAGACACGTCGCGCAGATGTTTGTCGAAGAACAATTCCTGCACACCGGCAAAATTGTCGTTGCGATCGATGCCGTTCGCGGGATTGGCGTTGACGGCGCGCACTTCCTGGGTGGTCGTGCGGTTGTAGTTGAACACCGGCACGAAGCGGAACTCGTAATCGGGCGGCCGGAACGTGGTGTTGCCCTTGACCAGCGACAGGTTGACGATGGCCGTCTCGACAAAAGTCGTCTGGCGCCCGTTGCCAAACGTGCCGTTCGATCCCGGCGAACGCGTTGACTGCGCACCGACCGGTGTCGGCAGGCGGCGTGCTTCGAACACGCTATCGGACACCAGTCCGAGGTTGAAAAACCAGTCCTTGCCGAGTTCCTTTTCCAGCACCGGGAGGTCGCCCTTGAGCTCGTTCGGGTTGTACGGATCGAACGGATTGTAGGGGAGCAGGCCCAGCGACTTGACCAGACGCCAGCGGTCGCGGACCGGCATTTCCTCGCTGAGATACAGCGGCGAGGTCGGGGTTACGCGTTTACGGTCGATCAGCGGCACGCGCGGCTCGAGCACGATGCCTTGCGGCCGGCTACGGTCGATGGCGGGCTCTTCGGCCTTGCGCGCCTCGGCCAGCTCGGCAGCCTGCTCGGGCGACAACGACTCCGCGACGCGCGGGTCGGTCGCCGCCGCTTCATAGGCGATTCTGCCGTCGGCGGGAAACGGCTGCACCCGCATCAACGGGCCCGTGGTCCTCGTTTCGTTCAGCACCCAGCCTTCTTCGCCGGACCGGCGCTTGATGCGGTACCAATCGCCGGATTTGCGGTCCGCCTCGACTTCGGTGCCTTGTTCCAGCCGGCCCACGACCAAATCGGCCGCATTCGGCTTGTCATAGATGGCAATTTCCGGAACCTCGACGTGCAGCAGGTAACGTTCGGGAGCGCTGGCCTCCGGTTTCGCGACCGCTGCTGCAGGCGCGCTGACCGGCGCCGGTGTCTCCACCTGCGCGGACAACTGCCCCGCTAACCCGGACGCCAGCGCTGATAGCGCGAGCACGCGTGCTACAGACCAATTGCGTCGATTATTATTAGATTCCATTGCACACATTCGTCGCGGTGGTGTCGAGGAAGGGGCTGACCGGACAGTTCACGTAACGCAATTGTCCGCCGGGCACTGCAATCGTATCGGCGCGGACGCCGGGCGCATTCGCGATGCCGGTGCCCAGCACCGCGCCGGCGTTGGCGAGTCCGAGGAACGCAACCATGTCGTCCTGATCAATACCGTCGCCGGAGATGCCGATCGCGCCGGCCAGGACGCCGGCTTTATAGATGGGCACACTGCCGGGGAAGATCTGGATGCCGTTGGCCGATGCGGCGCTGCAGCCGACGGCGAGCGCACCGCCGCCGAGGTTGGCGACGACCTGAGCCTGCACCAGATCGAGCTGCAGACCGTCCGTAAACGGGCTCCACGCAGCGAATGCTTTTGACAACGGCCCCGGGCCGTTGCCGTTGATGCCGTCCGGCAGGAAAGGGCGCGCGAGATTGCCGACCGCGCGGTTGCTGTAGGCGATCCCGTTGGTCAGGGCGCCCCCGATCAGCGCCTGCATGGCGGTGACATAAGCGGGAATGAGCCCGCCAATGCCGTTCAATGTCGCCGCCGCGGTCGCCTGCGAAAACAGCAATGCGCTGCGCGCCTTCTGCACCGCCACGTCGGTGCCGAATACCGGCGCGTCCGGCGTCCGGATCACGCCCAATATCCCGCCGTTGGTATTGACCACCGAAATGGTCACCTGCGCCGGCGACCCCAGCGGCTGGCGGATCTGCGCACGCGCGCGGTTGGCCACGCGAATCGCCTCGGCGAGGATGCGCGTGACCTCCGCCGCCGTCAGCGCGGTGCCGGCGGCAGGCGGAAAGCGGTTCACGCCCGCCCCATTGTCAAGCACGTAGGCACCGAGGCCGGCGAATTCTGGTGTCGTCGTATCGAGTCGGAAACCGGAGGCGGCGGTGCTGAAAGCGACACCCGCCGTCACCGCGGCCGCGGGCTTGTAGACGGGGACGGTGATCAGCGCGCCGGACACCGGCGCGGCGGGCGCCGCCGCGGGGTTCGAAACGATGGCTTCCGAGTCGACGTAACGGAAAGTCCGCCCGTCCGCCGTGATGCGGTCCGCGCGCCGGTTAGCGGGTGCCGCAAACCCGCTCGAACCCGCCACCGCGATCAACTCGTCCGGATTCTGGTCGACATCGTTGATGTTGAGGTCGAGGCCGTATATCCCGTCGGCGATGACGCCGATGCCGCCCACGACGATGCCGTTCTTGTAGAGCGGCAGGCCGCCGGGGTCCGCCGCCAGCCCGAGCGGCGACGGCCGCGGCCCTTGATTTGCCGCAGTGCTGACCAGGTCGGAACACGACAGTGAAGAGAACTGCACGCCGAACAGCGGACCGCCGGGCGAATTGTTCTCGCCTGGATTGAAATTCTCCTGCACGATCTGGCTCGCGGTGCGCGTCGAAAAGGCGTTGCCCTCGGACGACAGGTAGGCGCCGGTAATCGCCTTGCTGATGGCTGCGTAGAAGGATGGCACCGGTTGTTGCTCCAGTCCGTTGCCGAGCGCCAAACCGCGGCCGCTCGAAATCGTGACGTTGGTTGCGGCCCCCATCCGGTAGACCGCCAGCACGTTGCCGGAGCGGTCGACCACCGCGATGGTGGCGAGCGCGCCGCGCGCCAGTGCCTCCTGCTCGGCCTGGCTCACGATGCGATTGACCTCGGCGATGGTCAGCGCCGTGGGCGTCGCCGCCGCGCAACCACCGCTGCAACCTGGCGCAGCTACCCCAGCGACCGTCGGACCACCATCGCCACCTTCGCCGCCGCCGCAACCTAGCAGCGCCAAAGCGAGCAGCGCGCCAACCAACAACCTCATTTCTTCCCTCGCGCGAGCGTCTGCGCCTGGGCCACGCCATGCCAGTAATCGCGACCGGCGTGGAATTTGTGACAAGTGGCGCAGTCCGACGTCACCTTGCCGGCGACCGGGGCGGCACCGACGTGACATTCGCGGCACGACGTGATGTCAGGCATCGCGATATGCTTGGAGTCTTTCGAATTAGACACGTCGTGACAGAGCGTGCATTTTTCTGTCGTGTGCTTGGCGTGGCTGAACATGGACTGCGGCATCCAGATTTGCGTGATACGCACCGGCGCGACCTTCCAGCCTGCGCCGTCGGCCTTGCGGGTAACCTCGTGGCAGGTCGAACAAACCTTGCGCGTTTCAAACAATTCGCGCAACACCAGATTCGCCTTTTGATCGGCGATGCGCAGCGCCGCCTGGCGCTCCTGATAAGTGAGCACCGCACCCGGCCGCATGCGTGGTAAATCTTTCGGTGGATTGACGTCCGGCGGCACGTCACCGAGCACGAGGCGGGCATAAAACTCGCGCAACATGGTCGCAATCTCGGCTTCGTCGCCGTGCACCACCTGACGCTTGGTCACTTGCGGCTCGAACGCGAGCGAATGGCAGCTCTGACAATGCGCTTCCATTGATATTGGCGCCATCAAACGGCCGCCTTCGTTCGGCTGGTGGCAGTCCGCGCATTTGAGAATGGTGCGCCGCCCCTGCGCATCAAGAGTGCCCGCGGTATCGCGTTTACCTTCCGGGTCACGTACGCCGTCCGGGTCGAGATGCAACTTATGGTTGAATTTCAGGTTTGAGCGCTCCACCATGTCAGGCGACGCGGGTTTGCCCTGACGCACGCGGCGAATGACTTCGGGCTTGTCGGCATCCATCAGCGAGAGCCGGAACTCCGGATGCGCGGTGCCGAAGTCCGTGGCCTTTTCGGATTTCGCGTCGGCCGCGACGATCTTAACGTCACGGTGGCAATCTGCGCACTGCTCCTGGGCGCGCGGCGCCATCTGCAGGCCTTTGTGATCCAGGTGACACTCGGCGCAACGCGTATCGCGAAACGCCTGTCCTTGCGCCCCGGTAAGTTCCGCAGCAGGCACGTGTTCCTTGATCTGCTTGTGGCATTCGATGCACGACTGATCCTTGACCTGCACGAATGGTAACGCGTGGCATGCGCGGCAGTCGGCGCCGAACGGCTGGTGGCTGCGGGAAACAGGCCCTGGATTCCAGGTCTGCACGAATTTCGCCGACATTGTACGCACCACGCTCTCGGCGCTACTGGACGCCGATGTGGCATCGGGTGCCGGCGAATAACCAAGCAGATCCGGGCCAAGCGGCACCAGCAGGCACAGCAGCAATACCCCGATAAAGCCGATATACGCAAGCAGGCGCTTGGATACGCGCGGCGGCCGCAACACGAAACGCTGACCTTCACCACCGAACGATGGCAGCGGGACAGCCAGCGTAACCGCGAGCGCCAGCGGCAGACCTGCCGGCGGCACTTCTACCTCCAATATATACGGCCCGACTTCAATCCGATCACCCACCGCCAGTTTGGCACCGTCGACCGCCCGGCCGTTGATCTGAATGCGGCCCGGTTCGGCCTCCAGCGTCACGCCGGCCTCCGCCACGGTTATCTGCGCGTGCTGGAGCGCGACACGGGGATCGGGCAGATGAACCTGGCATTGCGTGCCACGACCGATGTTTATCAACGGCCCAGCAACCCGCTGCTGATCGCGCTGCTGCAGGCCGCGCCGGTTTAGACTGATATAGGTGACTTGTATGTCCACGGTGTAGGCCGCTGTGCTACCAGAAGTAAAAAACGGAAATTATGTGCGCGGTCAACGCTGCAAGCAGCGCAAACGACAAGGGCACGTGAAAATAAAGCCAGACCTGCATTAGCGCGCGAAACTTCAAATCGCGCCGCACGCGATCCGTGAGCGTGACAATGCGCGACATCTCTCCGACCAGTTGCTCCTGCGCCTTGGTCTGCGCGGCGCTCAGCTTCAGCGTACTCGATTTAAGCAAGTTGTCGCGCGCGACGCGCATCGGGTGTTTGGGATCGACGCCCGCCAACTGGCGCAGGAAACTGCCCTGCAGCGCGGATTTCTCGGCAGCGCGCCTGGAGGCATTCATAACCAGCGCATTAACCTCATCCGGCAACTCGAGCGCAATGCGTTTACATTTGCTCTCCAGGTCGGCGACTTTCAACAGCATCGTTTCCAGCGTCTCGCCGGCCAGATTGGCCGTCATATGTTCCGGGTAGCGCAGGTAGGCATAAATACCGAAGAAGCCGCTGGCGATTACCAGCATCATCAGCACGTAGGCGAGCGTGTGAATATTCCAGCCGAACTCGAACGCGCAATGCAGTGACGCAACGACGATGAGGCTGGCGCCCAGATAGACGTGCGCCGAGGTCCACCCTTGCACGCTGCCGAGATTGGACTGATAGCTGCGCTTGCGCACGCCGAGCAGCATGAGCCAGAGAATAAGCACCGCGCCGATGGTTCCCAGCGTGTAACCCAGCCAGGTTCCACCATACGGCTTTAGATATGCCGCGGGCGGTTCGTGCCAACAATAAACGCCGATCGCCGCCACGCACAACAGAAGCGCGACCTTGAAATAGCGTCCGTGTTTGAACTCAAGAATCGATTGATGTTGTCGCATTGGTCATCGTGTAAAACCAGACAATATTGGGGCTTGTGCAGAATATTGGGGCTAGCGCAGAATTAAAAGTGTAGCGACACTTTTGATTCTGCGCTAGCCCCAATAAGCGCAATCGAAGACAGCATCCATCAACTCAAGACTATAGCATAATGGCACAGAGCGCAGCACCGTTAATTTGCACAAACTAACCACTTTTGCCCTTTTCCACACTTTTTCCATTTCAAAATGTCCATTGCAATCACCGCGGCTCCCTGCTTAAAAAGTCAGCAGGTCGATTGAACAGCCGGGGCAATTTTCATTCGGCCGCAACTCGAATGAGCTTTTGCAGAATATCGTGAGCGCTCCTGGTCCGAAGGAACGGCTTGGGATTGATGTTGTGAGGCGCGGCGTAGTGCTCGATGGCCGGCACATCGACGGCGAGCCCGTAGCCCGTCATGCCGAGCGAACGGTAAAACGAGGCCGCCGACTCAAACCAGCAGCCAGTCAACGTTCTCCAGAAATTTAATGGGGCTGAACGGCTTGGTAATATAGGCATCGGCATTGGCCCTGCGGCCCTCGACAAGATCGATGTTCTCGCCTTTGGCGGTCACGAATGCTATTTTTACCGCGTCACCTACTTTTTCGCGTATCTGCCGGCATAAGTCCAGACCATCGCCCACGCCCGGCATCATGATATCCAGCAGGACCAGATCCGGCTTGAAACTGTTGAATTTTACGAACCCCGAAACGGCATCGATGGCGGTCTCAGTGTCGAAATCCCGCAGCTTGAGCGTCGCAAGAATAAGACGGCGCGTCTCTTCGTGATCCTCCACTACCAGCACTTTTTGGCGAGTAGGGCCTGTTTTTTCTAGATTCATGTCACTTCCGGTAGATATAGGGCGCGGCCCGCAGCTTCGATTAAGAATGCCACAATTTACTTATATGATAATATTATCTTAAATATTGATAATGCTATATAAAATATTTATTTGGCACTACGCGCACCAGCGTTGCAAGAGGGTTAATGCCCATCCTTAGGCCAGCCTGAGCGCCTGCCGGACCGCTGCTGAAGCAAGAAATAACCGGCAGCCCCCAGACCAACGGGGACTTCACGCAACGGACTTGCAAGGAAGATAATTCCAGGCAAACATCACCTCTCAACCAAAGTGACAGCCATGCCCATGTCCGAAAAAATAAAACGCCGGATCGTCTTGACCACCTGTATTGCCACCGCGGGACTCAGCGCCCTGCCTGCCGGCTGGCGGGAGCCCCTGTCGGATTTTCTCAACCCGATCGCCAACGCATACGCCTATAAAGTTGAACAGGTCTGCGAAGAGACCATGACCAAACAAGGACCGCGACAAACCTGCAAGTCGGTGCTGGT
>CANJHY010000047.1:0-27774 GCA_947474275.1 Betaproteobacteria bacterium | reverse complement strand
CGGCATGCGCGACCTCGGCATTCATCTGGTGCGGCTCGCTCCCGGCAATGAATCCACCGAATACCACACGCATTCCAGCGACGAGGAATTCGTCTACATCCTGTCCGGCCGCGGCATCGCGGAAATCGGCAAACGTAAAATCAAGGTTGGACCGGGGGACTTCATGGGTTTCGCGGCCAATTCATTGCCGCATACGATGAAAAACCTGTACAAGGAAGATCTCTGCTACCTGATGTGCGGCACGCGCAAGCCCATCGATATCACGGAATATACGCGCAGCCGCAAGCGCCTCTACAAATTCGACGGCAAGCGCCACACTGTCAAATTCAAGGACGTGCAGGAAAGCTAGGCGCCAACGCGTGACTATCCGCGCGCCGCGCCCGCCGTTTTTTGCCTTGAAGCTTTGCGGGAATTCAGACCTTCGGGTAAGCGGCGAGAAATGCCGGCCACTGTGTCTTGAGATATAGCCGCCTTGCTATGAATTCGTGCAACGCTTTAGCCTCGCGCGGCGTGCGGAATCCGCGCGTCTCGAGCACCTTCTTGCCTGCAGAATCGAGAAAAACAAAAATCGGCGTGTAGTTGGCCGCCGCGAGTTTCCGCAGCTCGTCATGCGGAAGATAATTCGACGGCGCTTCCGCCTCGTACACCACGAAGTCCTTCGAGTACAGATTTTTCAGCTCTCCGCCGGAGAGCTGGCCGGTGATGTACCGGCATTGGCCTCAGTCGGGACTGGTGTAGAACACCAGCACGTGCGTTGATACATTCTGCTGGCTCAATGTCTGCGCCTTTTTGAACGTATCGACTGCATATGGCAAACCGTATGCCTGCGCCAATCCGCCCCACGCCAGAATCAGTAAAGCAACCGCGAAACGTTTCATACAATCCTCCTTGCATTATTCACCGAAACTACGCTTTGCATCATACAACCTATCCGAAGTTCCACGCGTCCAAGCATATCCGGGCATACCGCCGCGCTGTCCACAATGCATCATTGCGCCGAGCGCGGATGCGGCGTCGTTTTCGCATCAGACCGCCGCACGGGTATATCACCCTTGCCCTGGATGCGATGCATGACACGCCGCGAACCGCTATCGAACGGCGCACGGTAATGCATTTTGCATGTTGTGGTCTCGGTATAACGCGAGCTCCACTCGCATTAGCCTCGCCCCAACCGCCGCGCTGAAAATGTATTACCGCGCCGACCGCGGATGCGGCGTCGTTTTCGCGTCTGCGCGTTTTACCGGCGCATCGCCCTTGCCCTGGATCCGATGCATCACCCGCCGTGAACCGCCATCGAACGGCGCCCTATAGTGCATCACGCAGCGGTTGTCCCACATGAGGATATCGCCGACTTTCCACTGGTGATGCCAGGTCAATTGTGGTTGCGTGGCGTGCGCCCACAACGCATTGAGCAGTTCTTCTGATTCCGCGACCGGCAAACCGTCGATATAAGCATTGGGCCGGCGACCCAGGTAAAGCGCGTTGTAGCCGGTTTCGGCATGCGTGCGGACTATCGGATGGCTGGGTCCCGGCGCATCGCGCACGTCGGTCACGGGCTTGAAGCCTGCGCGTAAATCGCCCACGCTGTTGTACGTCATGTCGTGCTTGATGGTCAGGCTCTCCACCCGCCGGCGCAAATCAGCAGGCAGGGTTTCCAGCGCGCGATACATATTGGCGAACCCGGTGTCGCCGCCTTTGGGCGGGATTTCCAGCGCATACAGGGCGCTGAAAGACAACGGGATGTCGCGATACGAGTTGTCGGAGTGCCACACGACCTCCGCGTCGCGCAGGACGCCGATCGGCACGCCGTTTTCCATGACGTTGGACACGACGATCACCTCATCATGCGCACGCGCTTTTTCCTTGCCGGTCTTGGCGAGCGGCGCGCTGTCCAGATCGCCCAGCCGGCGGCCGTGCGCCATCAGTTCCGGATCGCTCAGCGTCTGCCCGCGTATCACGATTACCAGATTATCGAGCCATGCTTTGCGCACTGCCGCGATGCCCGCATCGTCCAGCGCGCGCAGATCGCCGCAACGCACCTCGGCTCCGAGCGGCGCGGCGGTTGGTATGACTTCAATAGCCTGCGACTGAACGGTTGTCGCGCGAAACTCTGCTGTTTTCATGCGCCCTCTACTTGTTTTCTAGCGGCTGCGCTTGGCGCGCGACTTTTGATACCAGTGCATGATTTCTTCGCCCGTCCAGAACACCACGCCGGGCTTCTTCTTGAGCGCGGTAAGCACCTGCTCGAAATACCGGATGCGGTATGGCGTGCCTGAAATATACGGATGCACCGCGATGGACATGATTTTCGCCCGCGTCGCCGATTCGTCGTAAAGAGTCCCGAAATAATCCATGCAGCGCGTCACGAACTCCTGTGCCGGATGATGCGCCACTATCATCATCGCGATGTCATTGAGCTCTATGCTGTACGGCAGGCACAGCAGCGGGCCTTTTTTGGTAGTGATCTCCACCGGCTCGTCGTCTATTGGCCAATCGCAAATGTATTTGATGCCGGCTTCGGCGAGATGCTCCGGCGTATCCAGAGTCTGCGTGAAGCCGGGCCCCAGCCAGCCGACCGGCTGCTTGCCGGTAAACGCCTTGATGACTTTGACCGCTTTCCTTATCGTCGCGCGCTGATTGGGTTCAAGATGGATAGGACGCTGATCGTACGAGTGCCCCATGAATTCCCAGCCGGCGTCGAGAGCAGCCTGTGCAATACGCGGATAGTCTTCGCATATGCGCGCGTTGCACGACAGCGAAGGCGTGATCTTCAATCTGTCCAGGGCATCTTTCAGCCGCCAGAAACCGACGCGGTTGCCGTATTCGTGCCAGGCCCAGTGCGGCACGTCGGGCAGGCGCGTGATGCCCGTCGGCGGCGGCAGCGCCTGGCGCGGCATCGGACGCGCTATGTCCCACACTTCGACGTTGACTATGGGCCACACGACCATCCGCACGCCGCGCGGCAGCTTGAGCGGTTTGCGATCGACAATCGCGGAATAAGGCAGGCGTTGAGACGGCAGCATGGTGCGTGAATTATAAGAGATTTCCAGCAGGTGCGACGCCGATTTGCGCCCCCTGCGCGCATTGATTACCATGCAAAGCAGAAGTATAAATACAACCTGCGCACAAAGATGCGCAATGGAGGAGCAATGAGCCCGCTACGCCTGCCCGTATTTGCCGCGCTACTTGTCATCACTTCCAGCACCGCGCACGCGGCCTTTCCCGAAAGAGCGTTGCGCATCATCGTACCGTACGCGCCGGGCGGCAATATCGATATCACGGCTCGCACCATCGCGCCAGGAATGTCCGAGGCTCTCGGCCAGCAAGTCGTGATAGACAACCGCGGCGGCGCCGGCGGCACGCTCGGCACCGAGATCGGCGCCAAGGCCGCGCCCGACGGTTATACGCTGACGCTTGGTTCCACCGGCACGCTGTCGACTGCACCGCCGCTCTACCCCAAGCTCGGCTACGATCCGGTCAAGGATTTCGCCACAACGTCGCTGGTATCCAATGTGCCCCTGGTGCTGGAACTGCACCCGTCGATTCCGGTGAAGAGCGTCAAGGAATTCATCGCGCTCGCCAAAACGCGCCCCGGAAAAATCACCATGGGCTCCTCGGGGGCCGGCACCACCAATCACCTGAGCGGCGAGCTCTTTCAGAGCGCAACCGGCACCCGCTTCATCCACATCCCGTACAAAGGCAGCGGCCCCGGCCTGATCGACCTGATGGGCGGCCAGATCGATATTTTCTTCGACCAGTTGTCGGCCTCCATCGGCTACATACAAGCGGGCCGCTTGCGCGCGCTGGCGGTGACAACGATCAAGCGCGCGACGGCGATGCCCGAGCTGCCGACCATAGCCGAATCCGGAATTCCGGGTTTCGACTCCAGTACATGGACGGGCATTATCATGCCGGTGGCAACACCGCCGGACGTCGTGATGAAAGTACATGCCGCGCTGATCAAAACATTGCGCATCAAAGCGACGCGCGACGCTTTTGCGCGTCTGGGCGCCGAAACGCTCGAAAGCACCCCCGAGGAATTCGCGCGCTTCGTGCGCGACGACCTCGCCAAATGGAGCAAGGTCGTGCGCGATGCCAACATCAAGCTTGAGTAGCGCGACGTTGCGGCGACGTCAGCGCTTCTCAGCGTAAAGCCACGGCCGCTCCGCGCGATACTCAGCCTCGAATTCCTTGATCCGGGAGCGGTACTCCTGGGTGCGCGCCACGTCGTCCAATCCTTCCAGCAAACACTTTTTACGCACCGGGTGGATCTCGAAGCGGTGCACCCGCCCCGCCGGATCGGTCACGGTCTGTTCTTGCAGATCGACCGTGACAGTCGCGCCCGGCCGGTCCCGCAACTGCGCGCGTATCGACGCCACCTCCGCTTCCGGCAACACGACCGGCAGCAAACCGTTCTTGCTGCAGTTGTTCGCGTGGATATCGCCGAAACTCGGCGCAATCACGCAGCGGATGCCGAATTCGTACAAGGCGTAGACAGCGCTTTCGCGCGATGACCCGCAGCCCCAGTTGCGGTTGGCGACGATGATGGCCGCGCTGCGAAAGGGCTCGACGTTGAGCAGGAACTCCTTCTCGGTGCCGTCCGCGTTGAAACGCCGGTCGTGGAACAGGACTTGCGCGTACTGCGGGCCGCGCGGCACTTTATTGAAGCGGGTCGGACACAACTGGTTGGTATCCACGTTCGCCTCGTCGATAGGCGCAGCAATCGCCGTGATAGTGGTAAACGGCTGCATCGTCAGCCTTTCTTTGCGAGTTCGCGCACGTCGGTCAGGTGGCCGGTCAAGGCTGCAGCAGCGGCCATCGCCGGACTCACCAGGTGTGTTCTGCCGCCGGTTCCCTGACGCCCTTTGAAATTACGATTGGACGTCGACGCGCACCTCTCGCCAGGCTGTAACTGATCGCCGTTGATAGCGGTGCACAGAGAGCAACCCGGATCGCGCCATTCGAAACCAGCGGCGGTAAAGATGCGGTCCAGCCCTTCCTGCTCGGCCTGGCGCTGCACCGTGCGTGAACCCGGCACTACCCACGCCGTCACCTTCGCGCGGCCAAGTTTGGCGACGGCTGCCGCCGCGCGTATATCCTCGATACGGCTGTTGGTGCACGACCCGATGAAAACCCGGTCCACGGCGATATCGGAAAGCCGGGTGCCCGGTTGCAGCGCCATGTAGTCGAGCGCCGCGCGGATTTCCGCACCTTGAGTCGTATTCGCCGCATCGCGAGGATCGGGCACGCAGCCGTTGATGGGCAATGCGTGTTCGGGACTCGTTCCCCAAGTCACCATGGGGGCGAGTTGCGCTGCATCCAGCTGCACTGTCTGGTCGAATTTCGCGGCTGCATCGCTCGGCAATCGGGTCCATACAGCCATCGCCTCGTCCCATGCCTTGCCGGCCGGCGCATACGGCCGGTCCGCAAGATAAGCATACGTCGTGGCGTCGGGCGCTATCATGCCGGCGCGCCCGCCCGCCTCTATCGACATATTGCAGACCGTCATGCGCGCTTCCATGCTCATCGCCGCGATAGTCGAACCTGCGTACTCGATTACGTGGCCGGTGGCGCCGCCCGCACCTATTTTGGCGATGATCGCGAGTATCACGTCTTTCGCCGTGACGCCAAAGCCCAGTTCCCCGTCGATGTTGATCCGCATGGTCTTCGGTTTGCGCTGCCAGATGCTCTGCGTCGCCATCACGTGCATCATCTCCGAAGCACCCACGCCGAAAGCGAGGCAGCCGAACGCGCCGTGCGTGGACGTATGGGAATCGGCGCCGACTATGAAAAGACCCGGCTGCGTGATGCCCAGTTCGGGCGGCACGATATGCAATATGCCCTGCTGCGGATCATCGATGCCGAAGAGCCTGACGCCGTGCTCTGCAGAATTGGCTGCGAGCTTGATCACCATGTTGCGGATTTCGGGGTTGGCAATTCCTTGCACGCCGCGCTCGCGCCCGCTGGTCGGCACGTAATGATCGTTGAACGCAAAAACCTGGCGCGGCCGGAATACCGCACGCTGCTGCGCGGCGAGCGCCGCGAAAGAGTGTGACGAGCCTTCGTGGATCAGCGCGCGGTCGACATACAGCAGCAGTTCGCCTGCTTCCTCGGCGACCGTGTGGCGCGCCCAGATTTTGTCGAACATCGTTTGTACGCTCATCGCACGATCCCGTTCACCAACGCACCGTCATTACCGCGCGCAGCCGCCGCGGTCTTTGCCGCAAATATAGGTGATTTCGTTGGTGCCGGCCGGCAGCGGCACGATGAACATCTTGCGGTACAGCTGGTCGGGCTTGCACTGTCCGTTGGCGCTGCCGTTCACCAGCGCAGCGGTGAATACCAGGCCGCGCAGCCCGATGTGCTGACAGTCGTCGGCGACAACGCCGAAAAGCGTAATCGTGAACGAGTCGTCCGGCGAACGCACCGACTTCGAGCTGATGCACAGAAATGAAAAGTCGATTTTCTGCCCGGCCCCCGTCTTGTAGAGTTTTTCGACTGCTGCAGTATCTACGCCCCTGAAATCCGGCGCGCGGGCATAACTCGTCAGGATCTGCTCGATCAGTGCCTCGAAAATCAACTGGTCCAGAACAGCGCGGCGGTTAAATGTGCCGATTTCGTCGATGAAGGTCTCGATCTGGCCCTTGGTCGGCGTCGCGGCTGCCCCGCCCGCGATGTAGCGATAAGGGCGGATGTAATTTTCATACCACTCGATTATCGGCTCGGCATGCTTGCTTGGCACCGCTGCAGGAGCGCAATTGGGCACGGCGTGCGCCACGGCATGCCAGCACATGAACACCGCGGCCAGGAGCAGCACGCGCATCAGGGTGTAGCTTCGCCGCGCTGCAGCCATAGCGTTTTTTCTAAGTCCTGGGTTCGTCAACGACGGCATTCATCAGGGTGCCGATTTTTTCGATTTCGCATTCGATCACATCGCCCGCATTGAGGAACCACTCCGGCCGCTCCAGCGCGCCGCCACCCGGCGAGCCGGTCGAAATCACGTCACCCGGCATCAGGGTCATCTGCGATATATATGAAACCAGTTTCGGAATCGACCAGATCATCTCGCTCGTATTGCCACCTTGACGCACTTCACCGTTTACGCGCGTGCTGAGGCGCAGGTTCATCGGGTCGTGTATTTCGACCTTGGTGACCAGCCACGGCCCCATAGGCGCAAACGTGTCGAACGTCTTGCCCAGCAGCATATGGCCCGCCTGGCGTTCGAGATTAACCACGTCGCGCGCCGTCACGTCGTTCAAAATGGTGTAACCGGCGATGACGTCGTAGACTTTTTCTTCCGGCACGTTCTTGCATTGCTTGCCGATCACCACTGCCAGTTCGGTTTCGCAATCGAGCTGTTGGGTCGCGTGCGGCTTCAGGATATCGCGTCCGGGGCCGACTATGCAGGACGGAACCTTGATGAAACCGGCCGGCACCAGTCCGGACTGCTTGCCTGCGTTCTTGGTGTAATTCGGATAATTGCGCCCGATGCCGATGATTTTGCTGCCGCGCACCGGCGCGTAAAGCCGGCAATCGGCCAACGGTAAAAACAGTTCATGCCCGGTCAGGCCCAGCGCCTGTGGCTCGGATTTCACGAGGTCCGACAGCCAGCCGTATGCTTCGGACAGCGCTTCCCACGCCGGCGCGCCGACGTGCAGGAACTGCGCGATATAGCCCGGCAGAAAAATCGCCGCGAGCTCGCGTCCTTTGGCGTTGCCGATCTCGTCGATCAGGTAACGAGCGTAACCGGCGCGCAAGTCCGCCACAATGTCGTTGCCGACCAGCACGCCGAGGCGCGCCTGCGACGCTTTTTCGCCTTTACGGCTGTAGCGCATTATTTTCATGACTTGCCTCCCATGCAACTGTCGATACACGCCAATGAACGAAGATTAACGCAGATTAACGCAGATTAAGGCAGATTAATCGCAGCGCGTGAAAAATCCGCATGGCAGGGAGTTGATAAAATCGTGAATCTGACTTTCTTGTAGCGGCGTTTATCGACGTACATCGGCAGTTCCGCTCTAAAGATTTGCGATGTGCTCCACACCCGGTTTGACTTCCCTGCGTTCGACTCTTTTCACCAGCGCATTCATGCTCGCATGCAGCGGCGCGCGCACGCCGATCTCCTCGCCCTTGGCGGCGACGAACCCGTTGATGAAATCGGTTTCGGTGCGGCGGCCCTTGAAAATGTCCTGCGCCATCGACGGCCGCTGCTCTTCGGAGCGCGTTTTCGACAGCTGGATCAGCTGGTCGACCACTTCGGCCTTCGCATCCGCGCTGCCTTCGCCCGCGCGTGCGAGCGTCTCCGCATCCATCACCTGCACTTTTTCGAGCTGAAATCCGAGCGCCTGGCCGACGCGCACCGCCTGCCCGCCGAGCCGGATCGAGACGTCGCGCGGACCTTCACTCAGATCGCGCTGGTTGCCCGACAGACCCGTTGCCGCTGATAACCCGTTGCGCATGGAATTGATGATGAGCTTGGTCCAGCGCTCGCCCCACAGATTGGCCGTCACCTTGGAACTGTCGGCGTGCTTGAGAATATGCGCGACTTCCTCCGCGCGCGGCGTGATGCGGCCATGGACTTCGCCGACGCGATAAGTCGTGTAGCGGTCGCCTCCCATCGGCATGGTGCGCTTGACGTGTCCCGGCGCGTGGAGTTCAGAGGCCAGCAGGCTCACGATGGTGCCGAGCACCTTGCCCCAGCCGACGATGGCCGCAATGCGTTCTTCATTAATGCAGTTCTGCAGCGACACAACGTAACCGCCGGGCGCGAGGTACGGCTTGATCAGATGGGTCGCCCACTCGGTGTCGTACGATTTGACGCTGATGAAAGCGATATCGATCGGCCCCTTGGCTGCAAACTGCTGCACGTCGCTGATATGCAGCGCCGGCACTTTGATCGAATGCGTCTCCTGCGGCGTCAGGCCGGTCAACTGCATGCCGTGCTGCCGGATGTAATCGACGTGCTCGGGCCACGCGTCTATCAACGTCACGTCCTCGCCGCCGCGCGCCATCAATGCGCCGGTGTAACCGCCGATGGCGCCGGCACCCACGACTACTATGCGTTTTCCGCTGCTCATGCTGTTTCCCGCTATTTAAGTTTGTCGACGATGGCTTGCGTCATTTCGCGCGTGCCGGCCGTGCCGCCAAGATCGCGCGTCACGTGTTTTTGCTCGCTCAAAACTGCCGTCAGCGCATGGTCGATGCGATCAGCCGCCTGATTCTCGCCTATATAGCGCAACAGCATCAGCGCGGAAAGTATAAGCGACATCGGATTGGCAAGGTCTTTGCCGGCGATATCAGGCGCGCTGCCGTGTACCGCTTCGAACATCGCGCAATCGGGGCCGATGTTGGCGCCGGGAGCAACACCCAGTCCACCGACCAGCCCCGCCCCCAGGTCGGAAACGACATCGCCGTACAGGTTCTGCAGCAACAGGCCGTCGAAAGTCTCGGGCTTGATGACGAGCTCCATACACAGCGCATCGATCACGCGGCTGTCGAGCTCCATGTCCGGGTAGTCGCGCGCGACATCCTGCGCAGCCTTGAGGAACAGCCCGTCCGTCAATTTCAATACGTTTGCCTTGTGCACCACCGTCAGCCGCTTGCGGCCGAGCTTTTTCAGGTAATCGAACGCGAAGCGCGCGATACGCTCGGACGCGCCGCGCGTAATGCGCTTGGTGGCCTCCGCCGTATCGGCATCCACCATGCGTTCGATCCCCAGATAAAGGTCCTCGGAATTCTCGCGGAAAATGATGAGATCGACACTCTCGTAGCGAGATTTCACGCCCGGATAATTCTTGATCGGCCGCACTGCCGCGTAAAAACCCAGTTCCTTGCGCAGCCCGATCGCGACGCTCGGATAGACACGGTCGCCCACCATCACCGGGTATGGATCGCCGAATGGCGTCTGCGTCGGCCCCTTCAAGGCAAGCTTGTTTTTCCTGATCGATTCGATCACGGCGTCCGGCAGCGGACGGCCCGTCTTCTCGCCGGCGCGCATGCCGGCCTCCTGCACTTCCCACTCGACATCCGCCCCTGCCGCGGTGACGACTTCGCGCGCGGATTGCGTGACCTCCGGGCCGATACCATCGCCCGGAACCAGGGTAATACGATGCATCAACGAACCTTTCGAAATTAAACGAAGCGCTGCCTACGACTCGAGATTTTCGGAGCCTTCTTTGAGTTTCCTCAGGCGCGGCAGCACTACCGGCAGCACCAGCATCACGACCGCCAGTATCAGCAGCGTGATGCTTATCCCGCTGCCGATGAAGATTTTCGGGTCTGCGCCGGATATCGTCATCGCCTGCCGGAACGACTGCTCCATGATGCCGCCGAGCACGAGCGCTAGCACCATGGGCGCCAGCGGAATATCGATTTTTCGGAACAGGTAGCCGATGACGCCGAACATCAGCGCCATCTGCAGCTCGAGCGTATTGCCGTTGATCGAGTAAACGCCGATCGCGGAGATCGCCAATATCAGCGCGAGCAGGATACCGGTCGGGATGTAGAGGATGCGCACGAATATCCCGATCAGCGGCAGGTTGAGGATCAGCAGCATGATGTTGCCGATATACATGCTGTCGACCAGGCCCCACACCAGATCAGGACGCTTCTCGAACAGCAGCGGTCCCGGTTGTATGCCATACATGATGAAAGCGCCCATCAGCACCGCAGTCGCGCCCGATCCGGGTATGCCCAGCGTCAGCAAAGGCACCATCGCGCCACAAGTCGCCGCATTGTTCGCCGCTTCGGGGCCTGCCACGCCTTCTATCATGCCGGTGCCGAATTTTTCCGGATGTTTGGACACGCGTTTTTCCACCGTGTACGACAACATGGTCGCTATGGTCGCGCCCGCCCCCGGCAGCACGCCCTTGAAAAAGCCGATCAGTCCGCCACGAATGATGGGCATGATGGAACGACGCCACTCTTCGCGCGTCAGCCACAGCCTGCCCTTCAGCCGGATAATCTCCGCCTTGCCCTTGATATGTTCCTCGAGGTTGCTGAACACTTCGCCGATGGCGAACATGCCGACGACCACGATCAGGAAACCCACGCCGTCCTGCAACTCAGGCACGCCCATGGTGTAACGCGGCTGGCCGCTTTGCAGATCGATGCCGATGGTTGCGATCATCAGGCCCAGCACGGTCGAGATGATCCCCTTCGCCGCCGATTTGCCGGTGAGCGATGACACCGCCGCCAGCGCGAACAGCATCAGGCAGAAATACTCAGCGGGCCCGAACTTCAGCGCGATCGCTGCGAGCGGAACCGCTAGCAGCGTCAGCGCGACGATACCGAACGTGCCCGCGAGAAAAGACGCGATCGCCGACACCGCCAGCGCCGCGCCGGCGCGGCCGTTCTTCGCCATCTGGTAACCGTCGAGCGCGGTCATTACCGAAGACGCTTCGCCCGGTGTGTTGATCAGAATAGACGTGGTCGATCCACCATACATAGCGCCGTAATAAATTCCCGCCATCATGATCAGCGCGGAAGTCGGGTCCATGCCGAAGGTAATCGGAATCAGGAGCCCGATGCCGGCTGCCGGCCCGATGCCGGGCAGGATGCCGATGATGGTGCCCATGAAACAGCCGAGGAAGGTGTACCACAGGTTGATCGGCATCAACGCGACGTTGAAACCATTAATGATGTGACCGAAAGTGTCCATAGCTCCGCCTAGCCCCCGCGTATTGCCTTGGCCGCAAAAGCCCACACCGCATCGACCGCCGAGCTCAGCGATTCAAGCGGCGGAATGCCTTTGGGCAAGGTCACGCCGAGTATCCTGACGAACAATATGTAACTGCCCAGCGCAAACAACACCGAGGTCAGTATGTTGGCCCGCCACTTGCCGCGATTGAACCCGGCCGTCAGCACCAGCAGATATACGATCGTCGACAGCAGGTAGCCGGCACGGTCGAACACCCAGAAATACAGCGCGGTCCACACCGTCACGCCGCCGATCAGCCACAGGTAACGCAAATCCTCGCGCGGGGCCTTGACAGGCGGCGCATCGTCTTTTTTCAGCGTCTCGACAAACAGCAGGATAGCGGCTGCAACCAGGGCAATGCCGAGCAGGACCGGAAATGCCTTGGGCCCGAGCGGATCGCCGATTTCTAGCGTGGGGATCTGCTTGGTCGCATATAAATACACGGCGGCGAGCAACAGGGCAACAGCGCCGATAATCCGATCTCTCATCATGGCATCACATCTGGTGCTTGTATTCGGCGGGATTGATGCGCGCCTCGATCAGCGTAAAGCGTTTGCTGTTCAGCGCGACGCGCGCGACTTTTTTCAGTTCCATGACGTTGTTGACGACGAAACCGTTGCCGCCGTAGGCCTCGGCCAGCATTACGTAATCCGGGCTGCCCATGGTGACGCCCGTCTCGGGCAATTTCATGCGTTCCTGCTTCAGCTTGATCAGCGACAGCGTGTCGTCGCGGAACACCACCAGCGTCAATGCGAGTTTATGCTGGGAGAGCAACGCCATTTCGCCAATCACCATGTCGAGGCCCGCCTCTCCCATCATCGCCAGCACCGGCCGCTTGGGAAACATCATCTTTGCGGCGATCGCCGACGGCAGCGCATAACCCATAGTGCCAAGGCCGTTGGACTGCAGCAGCCGCCGCGGCTCGAACGACTGCCACACGTGATTGATCAGGATACGGTGCGAGCCGGTGTCTATGGTGGCAATGGTGTCGCGCGGAAATACTTCGCGCAGCGCCAGCGCGACCTGGTAAGGGCCGAGGCCCTTGACCGGATTGCTCTCGATTGCGTGCTGTATGGTTCGGCGGTAACGGTCGAGGTCGGCGTCCAGCCAGCGTGAAGGCGCACGCTTGGGCGCGGCCTGCGTGAGCGTATGCAGGCAGCCAACGATGCTCCCCGTATATTCGTAGGTGCTGCGGTAAACGTGGTGCGTATTAGGCACGATATCGATATTGACAGTGGCTTTTTTCTCGTCCCACGGCGCGATCCAGTCGGCACGCAACTCGACCGGGTCGAAGCCGACCGTCAATATCAGGTCGGCTTCCCGCACGTGCGCCATGTGGATCTTGTCGACCACCGGGCTCAAGCCGGTGGCGCCTGCGCATAGCGGGTGATCTTCCGGCACCACGCCTTTGGCCTTGTAGGTTGCAATGAAGGGCACGCGCCACGCTTCGATGAAAAGTTTGAATTCGCGTTCGGCACCGTCGATCTGCACGCCCACGCCGACCAGCGCCAGCGGCCGTTTGGCTTTCTTGAGCAGCGCTTCGATCGGCATGCGGTCTTCGCGCCGCGGCAGGGTACGCACCGTAACGGGGGCGAAGCGCCGGGCTTCGGCCTGTTCCATGCCAGCCACATCGGTAGGCACGTTGAAATGCACCGGGCCGGGCAGCGCCTGGCGCGCGATCGCAATCCCCTTGCGCACCTGGTCGAACGCGTTTTTCGACGCGATCGTCGTCGTCCATTTGACGAGAGGGCGCAGCAACGACTCCTGGTCGATCAGCTGGTGGGTGTAAATCGACTTCAGGCTGGTAGCGATCTCGCCAGTGAGCACGATGACGGCCGAACGGTCGAGCAAAGCCTGCGCGACTGCCGTCGTCGTATTGGTAATGCCCGGGCCAAGGGTGGCCACCAGCACGCCGGGCTTGCCGGTAAGCTGATAGGTCGCATCGGCCATGATGCCGGCGCCCAGTTCCTGCTTGGTGAGGATGAATTTGATGCCGACTTTGCGAAAAGCCTCGAGCAATTCCAGTACTTCGCCGCCGGGGATGCCGAACGCGAACCTGACGCCGTCCTCGTACAGTGCGCTGGCTATGATGTCTGCTGTCTTGGGCACTACAGTAAGCTCCCTCTCGCCGGTATGTGCGGCCAACCGCGCCGCGCTGAGTATCTGTGGGACAAATCCGGATGAGCCGCGATGATAGCATGGGCTTTTCTGGAATCGTGCGCCCGCATCGGCCACTTGGCGCGGCCTTGCTGGCGGCAAATCGCGGTTGCTATACTTGCCCCACTCGACAAGGCAGGCTCGACGAAGAAAAAACCCGCGTCGTGGCAAGGCCTGTTCTTGCCGGAAATCCACACGGCTCCCGACAGCTGACGCTGCGCCTCATATACAATGAAACGATGAACGACCAATCCCAGCTTGTAACCGACTTGCCGCAACGCCTCGCCACAATCGTCGGCGCGAAAGGCGTGGTCACCGATGCCGCCGACATGGCGCCCTACCTCGCCGACTGGCGCGATCTCTACAAAGGCAGCGCGATTGCAGTAGTGCGTCCCGCCAATACGGCGGAAGTCGCGGCGGTGGTCAAGCTCTGCGCCGAAACGCGCACGCCCGTCGTGCCGCAGGGCGGCAATACCGGCATGTGCGGCGCGGCGACGCCGGATGCCGCGGGCAACGCGGTAGTCATGTCGCTGGGCCGCATGAACAGGATCGTCGAAGTCAATGCACTCAACAATACGATGACAGTCGAAGCGGGCTGCATACTCGCCAACATCCAGCAGGCGGCAGCCGATGTCGACCGCCTGTTCCCCTTAAGCCTGGGTGCCGAAGGCAGTTGCGTGATCGGCGGCAATATCTCGACCAACGCGGGCGGCATCAACGTCCTGCGCTATGGCAATACGCGCGATCTTGTGCTTGGGATTGAAGCCGTGCTGCCCGATGGCAGTGTTTGGAGCGGCCTGAAGGGGCTGCGCAAGGACAACACCGGCTACGATCTCAAGCATTTGTTCATCGGCGCCGAAGGCACGCTGGGCATTATTACGCAGGCGGTGCTGAAGCTGTTCCCGCGGCCGCACGCCAATGTGACTGCGTTTGCCGGCATCGCCGACCCGGCGCGAGCGGTCGAACTGCTGGCGCTGCTGCGCGAGCATTGCGGTGAAGGCATCAGTGCGTTTGAACTCATTTCGCGCAATGTCCTCGAGATGGTGGTGCGCCGCATTCCCGGCACGCGCGATCCCCTGCCTGCGCCCTATCCGTGGTACATACTGACCGAGCTTACCGATGCGCAGGACGACGGCGCATTACGTTCGACCGTCGAGCAGGCGCTGGCGGACGGCATCGAGCGCGGCTTCGCCATCGACGCAGTGATCGCCGAAAACGAAGCGCAGGGCAAGGCGCTGTGGCGCATGCGCGAATCGATACCGGATGCCGCCAAGGTCGAAGGCCTGGTCTACCGCCACGACATCGCGGTGGCGGTGAGCCAGATTCCGGAATTCATCACGACCGCCAGCGCGGCGCTTGAAAAAGAATTTCCCGGCGTGCGCATCATCTGCTTCGGCCACCTCGGCGACGGCAACCTGCATTTCAATGCCTTCGTGCCGGGCCGCGAACGCAGCGATACGGTCGCGCGCACCATGACCGACGTCAATCGCCTGGTGCATGACATCGTGCAGCAGTTCGGCGGCAGCATCAGCGCAGAGCATGGCATAGGCCAATCCAAGCGCGACGAACTCGCGCACTACAAAAGCGCTACCGAACTCGATCTCATGCGCATCGTGAAAAAAGCACTGGATCCGCACAACCTGATGAACCCGGGCAAAGTGCTCTGAACCGCACTACCTGCCGCTCAATACCGCGGAGCCTGTCAGGCAATTTTCAAACCGAGGCGACGAACAGGCCGACCATGCAGCCCATGCCCACTGTCCACGCGATGGAACGCAAGACGGCAGCGTCCTTGATATACAGCAACAGATGGGCGACACGCGCGACGACAAAGGCAATCGCCAGGCCATCGACGAGCGGTTGCGACGCATGCGCGAGATGCGCAATGATGACCGCCGCCGCGAATGGCGGGAATGCCTCGAACGCATTCAGATGTGCCCAGTAGGCACGCTGTTTCGCGGGCGGCAACTGCTCGATGCCCACACGCGGCGCATGGTTGTTGTAATTCGGGCGCAACTTGGCGTAGCCGACCGCGATATACGGCAACATGGCCGCCACCAGCACCATCCAATAAGCCAGGGTCATTCGCCGCTCCCGTTATGCCGCACTTTTCGCGGTACGGCTTCTATGTTAAATCCTGCGCATGTAAGATTACGCCAAATGCCAAGATAAATTTGCAGCTTGCCGGGGAAACTCCCGGCGGGCAATCAGGTCAAACCCGACTCCAGCGAAAGAGCATGCCATGTCAGACAAAATCGAAAAGACCGATCAAGAATGGAAAGCGGCGCTCACACCTGAGCAATTCGAAGTCGCGCGCAAAAAAGGCACGGAGCACGCGTTTACGGGCGCCTACTGGGACAATCACGAGGCGGGCACCTACCGCTGTATCTGCTGCGACAATGAACTTTTCCGCTCCGATCACAAATTTGAATCCGGCACCGGCTGGCCCAGTTTCTGGCAGCCGGCGGTTAACGACAACGTCGCCACCGAAGAGGACAACGGCTTTTTCATGCGCCGCACCGAAGCGCTGTGCCAGCGCTGCGGCGCGCATCTCGGCCACGTTTTCGAAGACGGGCCGAAACCGACGGGGCTGCGCTATTGCATCAATTCGGCATCACTCAGGTTCGACAAAAAGTAAGCCGTGCCCCGCCGTGCGCGTGAATTCCCGCATGGACAACGCAGCGCCTAAACCCGATAATTGCTTTCTATGAAATTTCTGTTCGACCTCCTTCCGGTCATTCTGTTTTTTGTCGCCTTCAAATTCTTCGGGATTTATATTGCCACCGGGGTGGCGATCGCGGCGACCTTCCTCCAGATCGGCTGGCTGTTGCTGCGCAAGCGCAAAATCGACAACATGCTGTGGGTGAGTCTCGGCGTCATCACCGTCTTCGGCGGCGCCACCCTGCTGCTGCACGATGAAACCTTCATCAAGTGGAAACCGACCGTGCTCTACTGGCTGTTCGGCGCCACGCTGCTGATCGCGGAATTCGCATTCCGCAAGAACCTGATCAAGGCGATGATGGAAAAGCAGATGACTCTGCCCGCCGCGGTCTGGCGCAAACTGCTTTTCAGCTGGACCGGATTTTTTGCGGTGATGGGCGTGCTCAATCTTTATGTGGCGTTCAACTACCCGACCGACACCTGGGTGAACTTCAAATTGTTCGGCGGCATGGGGCTGATGCTGGTGTTCGTGCTGTTGCAGGGAGTGATGCTCGCCAAACATCTGGACGACGGACAGGTCAAATGAAAGACACGCTGGATCGTATCGAGCAAAAACTTGCGGTGCTCTCGCCGGACAGCATTGAGCTGATAGACGACAGCGAGAAACACGCCGGGCACGAAGGCGCGAAAGGCGGTGGCGGGCATTTCGAACTGATCATCGTCTCGCCGCTTTTCGAGGGAAAATCAAGCCAGGCGCGCCATCGCATGATCCACGCTGCGCTGGGCGAGATGCTGGAGCGGGAGATTCACGCGATCTCGATCAAGGCGTATACTCCTGACGAAATTTAGTACTCAACCAAGGAAATCATGATGAAATTACTGACTATTCCGTCGGTTGCCGTGATCGTGGTCTCATTGTCGTTTGCCGGCGCGACGAGCCACGCGCAATCCGCCAGCGCCGTCGCCAAGGTCAACGGCAAGGAAATCCCGCAAAGCCGCGCCGACTTCGTCGTCAAGACCAATGTGGCGCAAGGCCAGCCGGACACGCCGGACCTGCGCGCCCGCGTACGCGAAGTCCTCATCCGCAATGAAATCCTCTCGCAGGAAGCGGTCAAAAAGGGCCTCGACAAAACCCCCGACTTCGTGAGCCAGCTCGAATTGAACCGGCAGGAAGCCCTGGTCAACGCCTACATCCAGGATTTTATCAAGGGCAACGCGGTCGGCGACGATGCCATCAAGGCCGAGTACGATCGCGCCAAATCGCAGGCAGGCGACAAGGAATACAAAGCACGCCACATCCTGGTCAAGGACGAAAACGAAGCCAAGCAGATCATTGCCCAGCTCAAGGAAGGCGGCAGTTTCGAAAAGATTGCCGCGCAAAAATCCGAAGACCAGGGCTCCAAGGACAAAGGCGGTGATCTCGACTGGGCGCCGGGTGGAGGCTATGTTCCGGCGTTCAGCGATGCGCTGAAAAAACTCAAGAAGGGCCAGTTGACCGATACCGCGGTGCAAACCCAGTTCGGCTGGCACGTGATCAAGCTCGACGACGAGCGCGCGATGAAGATTCCGCCAATCGAGGAAGTCAAAGGGCAGATCCTGCAGGGCCTGCAGCGCCAGCAGATCGACAAACTGCTCACCGACCTGCGCGGCAAGGCCAAGATCGAATAGCTTTGGTTTGAAGAAAAAAAACGGCGCACCACGGTGCGCCGTTTTTATTTCCGCACGACCAGATTGCTCTCGACTTTTTTGACGCCCTGGACACGGCCTGCCAACTGCACGGCGCGCGCGGCCTGCTTCCCGGTGTCGACTGTCCCTTTGAGTCTCACTACCCCGGCTATGGTTTCAACGTGAACGTCGGCTGATTTCATATCCTTAGCCTTCAGCAACGCGAGCTTCACCTTGCTGGTGATCAAGCCGTCGCTGTTGTAATTGCCGCCACGCTGCCGTGCCAGGGCGGCTTTCAGTTTGAGGTACTCGTCTTCGCTCAGGCGGCCATCGCGGTTTTCATCGGACAAGGCAAATCGTCCTGCAACTTGCTTGTCTGCCCTGGCTTCCTGGTACGACAGAAAACCGTCCTTGTTGATATCCAGGCGCGAGAAATGCGGATTGGGCTTCTTTGCCGTCGCCTCATTTGCAGCGGCAGCCTGCGTTGCAAAGTACCCGCAACACGCAACTGTCAGCGCCAGCCCAAGTTGAACGGTGGCCCGCATAACGCCTCCCCTGGCAATTCCGAATCCTGAGTCCTGAATTATCCAACCCATTTGCGCGCGTTGCGGAACATGCGTAACCACGGCCCGTCTTCTTTCCAGTCCGATGGATGCCATGAGTTCTGCACAGTGCGAAACACGCGCTCCGGGTGCGGCATCAATATCGTGAACCTGCCATCAGCGGTTGTGAGGCCCGTGATACCGCCGGGCGCACCATTAGGATTGTACGGATAGCTATCGGTCGCCGCACCCCGGTTATCCACAAAGCGCAGCGCAACAATGGCCTTGCCGCGTTGCTCGTCGCTGGCGAATTCCGTATAGCCCTCCCCGTGCGCGACCGCAATCGGCAGCCGGCTGCCCGCCATGCCCGCGTAAAACAGCGACGGCGAAGCCATCACCTCCGCCATCACGAAGCGCGCTTCGAACTGTTCGGACTTGTTGCGCACAAAATGCGGCCACGCATCGCTGCCGGGAATGATCTCGTGCAGGTTGCTCATCATCTGGCAGCCGTTGCACACTCCCAGCGCGAAACTGTCGTTGCGCCCGAAGAACGCCGCGAACTCATCGCGCGCGCGCGGATTGAACAGTATCGACTTCGCCCAGCCCTCGCCCGCTCCCAGCACGTCGCCGTAGGAAAAACCGCCGCAGGCGGCAAAGCCTTTAAAATCCGCCAGCGTGACGCGGCCGGCGATGATGTCGCTCATGTGCACGTCGAACGCGTCGAAACCGGCGCGGTCGAACGCCGCGCCCATTTCGATCTGACCATTGACGCCCTGCTCGCGCAAAATCGCGATGCGCGGCCGAGCTCTGTTTACGAAAGGCGCCGCGATATCTTCAGCAGGATCGAAAGTGAGATGCGGCGAGATGCCGGGATCACTCGCGTCGAGCAGACGGTCGTATTCCTGCTGCGCGCACAGCGGATTGTCGCGCAGGCTTTGCATGTGAAACGTCGTCTGCGACCACACGCGATGCAAATCCGCTCGCTGCGCGCTATAGACTTCGGTGCCGCCGCAGGCAATACCGATACGGTCGCCCGTCACTGCCCGGCCTATCTCCAGATACGCCTCAGCCAATCCCGCGTTTTTGAATGCGTCGCGCACAGTCTGCAAATCGTTATCGCGCACCTGCAATACCGCGCCCAATTCCTCATTGAAGAGCTGGGCGATGGCGTCACCCCTGGTCAGTGAGATCTCCAGTCCGGCGCGCGCCGCGAACGCCATTTCGCACAGGGTTACGAACAACCCGCCGTCGGAACGGTCGTGATAAGCAAGAATACGCCCCGCTGCGTTCAGCCCCTGCACGACCTCAAACCATTCTGCAAGCTGCCGCGGCGCATCCAGATCCGGCGCGACGCTGCCTATGCAACCGTAAACCTGCGCCAGCGCCGATGCGCCGAGCCGGTTCTTTCCCATGCCCAGGTCAAGCAGCACCAGCACGGTATTGCCGCAGTCCAGGCGCAGTTGCGGCGTCAACGTTTTGCGCGTATCCGTCACGCGGGCGAACGCCGACACGATCAGCGATAGCGGCGCGGTCACTTGTTTGGCGACGCTGCCGTCGCTCCACGTCGTCTTCATCGACATCGAATCCTTGCCGACGGGGATGCTAATGCCGAGTTCCGGACACAGTTCCATGCCGACCGCGCGCACGGTGTCGTAGAGCGCGGCGTCTTCGCCGGGGTGTCCTGCTGCCGCCATCCAGTTCGCGGACAATTTGATATCGCCGATGGCGGCAATCGGTGCCGCCGCAATATTGGTGATCGCCTCGCCCACCGCCATGCGTCCCGAGGCCGGCGCATCGATGAGCGCGAGCTGGGTGCGCTCGCCCATCGCCATCGCTTCGCCGCCGTGCTCGTAGAACCCTGCGAGCGTTACCGCAACATCGGCGACCGGCACCTGCCATGGCCCCACCATCTGGTCGCGCGCGGTCATGCCGCCTACCGTGCGGTCGCCAATTGAAATCAGGAAAGTTTTGTCGGCCACGGAAGGCAGGCGCAGCACACGCAAACAGGCCTCGCCTAAATCGATCTTCGAAGTATCGAATGACACCGCAAGCGGCGCGCGATGCGCAACCTCGCGCAGCATTTTGGGCGGTTTGCCCAGCAGCACCGAAAGTTCCATGTCGACCGGTGCGTTTTTGAACGCAGAATCGCCGACGACCAGTTTGTCATCCGCTGTGGCCGTGCCGACTACTGCACACGGACAGCGCTCGCGCGCGCAGATCGCCTTGAAACGGTCGAGGTCCGCGGGCGCAATCGCGAGCACGTAGCGCTCCTGGGATTCGTTGCACCAGATCTGCAGCGGCGACATGCCGGGCTCTTCACTCGGGATGGTGCGCAAATCGAACAGCCCGCCGCGTTCGGCACCGTGCACAAGCTCAGGCAACGCGTTCGACAACCCACCGGCGCCGACGTCGTGTATGGACAAGATCGGATTGCCAGCACCCAGTTCCCAGCAGCGGTCTATCACCTCCTGCGCGCGGCGCTGGATTTCCGCATTGCCGCGCTGCACGGAATCGAAATCAAGGTTTTCAATGTTGGCGCCGGTCTGCATGCTCGATGCAGCCCCGCCGCCCAATCCGATCAGCATGCCCGGTCCGCCAATCTGGATCAGCAACGCGCCGGCATCCAGGCCGCGCTTGTGCGAATGCTGCGCGGAAATATTGCCGAGGCCGCCCGCAATCATGATCGGCTTGTGGTAGCCGCGCATCTCGCCGGCGACTTCCTGCTCGAAAGTGCGGAAATAACCGCACAGGTTCGGCCGTCCGAATTCATTATTGAACGCAGCGCCCCCGATCGGCCCGTCGAGCATGATCTGCAGCGCCGACGATATGCGTCCCGGGCGCCCGTAAGGATTGATCTCCCACGGCTGGACAAAATCCGGAATCTGCAGGTTCGATACGCTGAAACCGCTCAAGCCCGCTTTCGGCTTGGCGCCGCGCCCGGTGGCGCCTTCGTCGCGTATTTCGCCGCCCGCGCCGGTCGCCGCGCCGGGAAACGGCGAGATCGCGGTCGGATGGTTGTGGGTTTCGACTTTCATCAGGATATGCGCATCGTCTTCGGCGTAGCGATAAGCGCCGTCAGCCGCCGGAAAGAAGCGCCGCACGTGCGCGCCTTCGATGATCGACGAATTGTCGGAGTAAGCAACGACGGTGCCGCGCGGATGCCGTTCGTGCGTATTGCGAATCATGGCGAACAGCGACTTTGCCTGCGGCTTGCCGTCTATCACCCAGTCAGCGTTGAAGATCTTGTGGCGGCAATGCTCGGAATTCGCCTGCGCGAACATCATGAGCTCAACGTCGGTGGGATTGCGCTTCAACCGTTGGAAGTTTTGCCACAGGTATTCGACTTCGTCGTCGGAAAGCGCCAGGCCCATTTCGCGGTTGGCGGTCTGCAAAGCCGCCATGCCGCCAGCCAGGATATCGACGGAACCAAGCGGCTGCGGCTCGTAATGTTGAAACAACTGCCCTGCTTCATCGAAGGCGCCCAGCACGGTCTCCGTCATGCGGTCATGAATCAGCGGCAACAACAACGCGATTTCGCTTGCCGACAGCCGGCTGCCGTCAGCCTTGCTGGCGTAGTACGCGGTGCCACGCTCGATGCGCTCGACTGCCGTCAGTCCGCACTGCCGCGCGATATCGGTGGCTTTGGATGACCAGGGCGAAATGGTGCCCAGGCGCGGCACGACCAACTGCATGTGGCCGGCTTCGGGCACTGCGCCGGCGGCGGGCCCGTAAGTCAGTATGCGTCCGAGTACTGCGTTTTCTTCGCCGGTGAGCGCGCGCGACACGGCGACAAAATGCCAGTATTCGGCGCTGAGAGCGGATAAATGGAGGCGGGCTTGCTGACGAGCGGCGGCTAGCTTGCGTGACCGGAATTCGGAGAGGGCATTGCGCCCGCGCAGGCTGAGAATTTGCGGCATGAAGTCAGCGCGATATCCGTAAAACCGGATTTTACCCGAAACCGGCTGCTGCCGCAGACCGGCGTGCGAAAACGGAAGATAATCGGGGTTCACCATACGTCCCGCAACCATGACTTTTCATTCGCATAGGCAATTACCGGTGTATCGCACCGCAGAAATACGCGACATCGAGGCAGCAGCGCTCAATGCATCGCCGGCGCCCGCGCTGATGGAACGCGCCGGTCTCGCCGCCGCACAAATCGCGCGCGACGTCGCCGCCGATCGCGGCCGCGGCGTGCTGGTCATCGCCGGACCCGGCAACAATGGCGGCGATGCTTTTGTGGTCGCGCGCCACCTCAAAGCGTGGTGGCTCAAGGTGGACGTCGTGTTCGCCGGCGACCAGGCGGCGCTGGCCGCTGATGCGAAAATCGCGCTCGCCGCGTGGCGGGAATGCGGAGGCAGTACGCTTGAACGCATCCCCGCGAATGTACGCTGGGACCTCGTCATCGACGGCCTGTTCGGCATCGGCCTCAAACGCGATCTGGCCGGCAAATACGCCGAACTCGTCGCGGCCATCAACCGGCTCGGCGTTCCAGTACTGGCGCTCGACGTGCCGAGCGGGCTTGACGCGGACACCGGTCGAGTATGCGGCTGCGCGATTCGCGCCGACCACACTGCCACGTTCATCGGCCTGAAACCGGGTTTACTGACACTGCAAGGGCCTGATCACTGCGGCGAAATTCATTTATGCACGCTCGATCTCGATTTGCCGGCGGCAGCCGCGCGCGGCGCCATCATCGGCGCTGATATCCTGCAGTCGGCCCTGCCCGCCCGCCGCGCCAACAGCCACAAAGGCGATTACGGCAGCGTGGGAATTTTGGGCGGCGCGCCCGGCATGGTGGGCGCGGCGTTGCTGGCCGGCCGCGCGGCGCTGCAATTGGGCGCGGGCCGCATATATCTCGGACTCCTCGCTGCAGATGGCCTTGGCTACGATCCCGCGCAACCCGAACTGATGTTGCGGCCAGCGCACGAGATACTGCGGCTGGAGCACCTGAACTGCCTGGCCATCGGCCCCGGTCTCGGCCAGTCGCCGGAGGCGCATCGATTGGTGACCGCGACGTTGCAAAGCAAAGAGCCGGTGGTGTTGGATGCCGATGCATTAAACCTGCTCGCTGCCGACGCAGGATTGCAGCAACTCATCAGCCAACGGTCCGCGCCTACCGTGCTGACACCGCATCCGGCTGAAGCTGCGCGCCTGCTGGCATGCAGCACTGCTGAAATTCAAACCGACCGCATCGCCGCCGCCGGCGAAATCGCCGCGCGTTACAAGAGCGCAGTCGTGCTGAAAGGCGCCGGCAGCGTCTGCGCAATGCCGGATGGCAAGTGGTTTATCAATACGAGCGGAAACCCGGGCATGGCCAGCGCCGGCATGGGCGACGTGTTGAGCGGCCTCATCGCGGCCTTGCTGGCGCAAGGCGCCGACGCGCGAACGGCATTGCTGGCCGGGGTGCATTTACATGGCGCCGCCGGCGACGCGTTGGCGGCCGGGCACGGACAGATCGGCATGACCGCCAGCGAATGCATCACCGCGGCGCGCAAGCTGTTTAACGCCGCGCGGTCCGCCGCGCTCAGGTAATTACTGGGTCGCTTCGAGTCCGGCGGTTTTGATGACTGCCGACCACTTCGTCATTTCCGCTTTGATGAAAGCCATGAACTGATCGGGCGTGCTGGCCACCGGCTCGGCGCCCTGCTTGCTCATGCTCTCGCGCGTCTCGGGTGCGAGCAGGCGCGCGGCGATTTCCTTCTGCAGCTTGTCTACGATGTCGCGCGGCGTGCCGGTCGGCGCGAGCAGCCCCGTCCAGCCGGTAATTACCACGGTCTTGAATCCCGCCTCCGTCATGCTCGGCGCCTCGGGAAAGGCCGGCGCGCGCGCGACGCCGCAGGTCGCCAGCAGTTTCAATTTGCCGGTCCTGATATGCGGCACCACACCCTGCATGGGCGAAAAAATCAGCGCGATCTGCCCGCTCAATAAGTCGATGACCGCCGGCGTCTCGCCTTTATACGGCACGTGCAGCATCCTGATGCCGATCTGTTGCGCGAACAGTTCGCCGCCGAGATGCGTTTGATTGCCGATGCCGAAAGAACCGAAACTCAGCTCGTTCGGCCGCGACTTCGCGATCGCCACCAGGTCTTTGACGCTCTTGACTGGCAGCACCGGATTGATGACGAGCCCGAAGGTATTGGTGGCGGTCTGCGTGATCGGCGCAAAATCGCGCAGCGTGTCGTACGGCAACGTTTTATAGACGTAGGGATTCATGGTCAGCGAACTGGGCACGCCGAGCGACAGCGTATAACCGTCGGGCTTGGCTTTGGCGCCCGCCTCCAGGCCGATGATACCGTTGGCGCCGGGCCGGTTATCGACGACAACTTGCTGGCCCCAGGCCTCGGTCAGTTTTTGCGCGACGACGCGCGCGGTGAGATCGACGCCTGAGCCCGCGGCCTGCGGCACGATGATGCGCACCGGATGACTGGGATAATCCCGCGCCGTTTGCGCATTGCCCGGCAACGATACGCACAGCAACGTTAAGGTATATGCCGACGCAACATTCTTAAACATGCAGCGACCTCATGGTGAGCATCCCCAGCCAGGTCATCATCAACGAGCCCACGAGATGAGCTGCCACCAGGATAAATGCCCAGGTGAGCTCGCGGTCCGACAGCAATTCGACTGCCTCCGCGGAGAACGAAGAAAACGTCGTCAGCCCCCCCAGAAAACCGATGACCACGAACTGGCGCAGTTCCGGTGGCAGGCTGTCGTGATGCACGAAATATTCAACCGCCAGGCCGATCAGGAAGCCGCCGGCGAGATTCGCCGTCAACGTGCCGAGCAGCATGTTGGAAAACAGCGGGTTGAGCCCGATGCCCAACAGCCAGCGCAGCCAGCAGCCGAGGGCGCCGCCGATGCCAACCGCGAGAAACCCGTAAGCGGTCATCTTTAATCCAGATCAGGATTCCGAGTTTCAAGCATAGCAGGGAATCGCCGCGCGCACAGCCGGCCCGCCTCGTCCATTCAACGCTGCACGCGATGCTATACTCGTTTTTTACGCTTTCACGATCGACATGAGCAACCGTCTCGCGCGGGAAACGAGCCCGTACTTAAAACAGCACGCCGACAATCCGGTCGACTGGTATCCGTGGGGCGAAGAAGCCCTGAAAGCCGCGCGCGAGCAGGACAAACCCATCCTGTTGTCGATCGGCTATTCCGCCTGCCACTGGTGCCACGTAATGGCGCACGAATCGTTCGAAGACGCGGAAGTCGCCGCGCTGATGAACAAGCATTTCATCAACGTCAAAGTCGACCGCGAGGAGCGCCCCGACCTCGACCAGATCTACCAGGCCGCGCACAACGTCATCACATCGCGCCGCGGCGGCTGGCCGCTGACCATGTTTCTGCTGCCCGACCAGACACCGTTTTTTGCCGGCACCTATTTCCCGAAAACGCCGCGCCTGGAAAAACCGGGCATGATGGACCTGCTGCCGCAGATCGCCGCGTCATACCACGATGGCCGCGAGGACATCGAGAAGCGCAGCCAGGCGCTACGCGATGCGCTTACCCAAACCCAGCCCGCCGCAGCAGGTGACAATGATTTGACCGCGGCGACGCTGGACGCCGCGCTCGCCAGGTTAAAGCAGATGTTCGACCCGCTCGACGGCGGCCTCACCGAGGCGCTCAAGTTTCCGCATCCGGCCGAGATCGAATTCTGCCTGCGCCGTGCCGCGGAACTGGCCGACACCCAGGCCATGGACATGGTGAAGCTCACTCTCACCCGCATGGCCGAACGCGGCCTTTACGACCAGTTCGGCGGCGGCTTTTACCGCTATTGCGTCGACCAGCAGTGGGTAATCCCGCATTTCGAGAAAATGCTTTACGACAACGGCCCGCTGTTGCGCCTGTACAGCGACATGTGGCTGGTCGATCGCCAGCCGTTGTATGCACGCGTGGTGGCGGATACGGCGACTTGGGTGATGTGCGAGATGCAGGCGCAGGGAGGCGGCTATTACTCGACCCTGGATGCGGATTCCGAGCACGAGGAAGGCAAGTTCTACGTGTGGACACCGGCGGAGGTCAAAGCCGCGCTGAGCGCCGAAGAATACGCCGTGGTCGCACCGCACTACGGCCTGGATGCACCGCCGAATTTCGAGGACAAGCATTGGCATCTGCAGGTGGCGACACCGCTCGCGCAAGTCGCGCAGCGGCTGGCGATTCCCCTTGATCGCGCCAACGCGCTGCTCGATTCGACGCGCGCGAGACTGCTGACGCGGCGCGAACGGCGAGTGCGGCCCGCGCGCGATGAAAAAATCATCACGGCCTGGAACGCTCTCATGGTCAAGGGCATGGTGCGCGCGTCCCGCGTTTTCGCCCAACCCATTTGGCTTAACTCGGCGCGCCGCACGGTCGAATTCATCCGCGCCAATCTGTGGCGCGATGGCCGCCTGCTCGTCAGCTACAAGGACGGCAAGGCGACGCTCAACGGCTATCTTGACGACTATGCGTTTCTGCTCGACGCACTGCTGGAACTCATGCAGGCGGATTTTCGCAACGCGGATCTGGAATGGGCGCGCGCGCTGGCCGATGTCCTGCTGGAGCAATTCGAAGACCGCGAACACGGCGGGTTCTTTTTCGTCAGCCACGACCACGAGCAACTGATGCACCGCGCCAAAATCGGCCCGCGCAACGACACCCCCTCAGGCAACAGCGTGGCGGCGCTGGCGCTCGACCGTCTGGGCCACGTGCTTGGCGAACCGCGTTACAGCGAGGCCGCGCGTCGCACCGTGCAGGCGTTTGCGCCGCTGCTCGAGCAACAGCCCAACGCGCACGGCACTCTAGGTATCGCGCTCGACGAACAATTGACGCCGCCGACCCTCGTCGTGCTGAGCGGCGGCGGCGATGCGCCGGCGTGGCTACGCGCCATCAACGCACAGTATTTGCCGCACGTGCTCGCACTGGCGATTCCGCCCGAAGTTCAGGGGCTGCCGGCGGCGCTGGCCAAACCCGCCGGCGGCGGCCTCAAGGCATGGGTATGCCAGGGCGTAACCTGCCTGCCGCCCATCACCGACCTCGCGGCCGTGCTGACCGCGATTGCTGAACGCG
>CANJHY010000046.1:0-28205 GCA_947474275.1 Betaproteobacteria bacterium | reverse complement strand
TTCCTGGCACAACGCCGCGTAGCGCGCGAGTGCGTGCACGTTGGCCTCAATGCAGTATTGGCTCGGCATGTCCGTGCCTATCGTGATCACCGCGCGCCACTTGGCGAATGTCGCGCCGAGCTTTTTGTATTCCGCGAGGCGCTCGCGCAACCCGTCGAGGCCTTCGGTGACCTGTTCGCCGGCGGCTCCGGCCAGCGCCTTTGCTCCGGTATCGACTTTGATGCCAGCGAGGATGCCAGCTTTTTTCATCGCGTCCGGAAACGGCGTGCCCGCCTTGGTCGCCTGCTTGATGGTTTCGTCGTACAGAATCATGCCGCTGATGAACTGCCCGAGGCCTTCGCCCGTGATCAGCAGATCTCGGTAGGCGCGGCGCGTCTCCACGTTCGATTCGACGCCGATCAGGTCGAAGCGTTTCTTGATGGTGCCGCTCGATTCGTCGATCGCCAGAATACCTTTGCCCGGGGCAACCATCGCCGCCGCGGTCGCTGCAAGTTCACGTTCACGTTCAAACATTTACTGCCTCCAACTGGCTGATGCGTGCCGGAAAAATGAAAACGCCCAAAGGGTGCATATTCTACCCTCAGGAAATATGTTTTGACCATGCTGGGATCAAGATTCCGGACGTACAGCGCGACGCAGTGTAACTATCCCTGCTTACGCCCAGCTTACGCAAACGCTCACTTCACGAACGCCTGTGTTCCCCCGGGTATTTTGGCTGCGGCCGCTGCGCTTAACTTGCCAAGCAAGTTGGCCTCCGCCGAAATCCCCAATGCCGGCGACCATCAAGAACGGCGATGCTCGCTCGGGTATTTTGGCTGCGGCCACTGCGCTTAACTTGCCAAGCCAGTTGGCCTCCGCCGAAATCCCCAATGCCGGCGACCATCAAGAACGGCGATGCTCGCCCGGGTATTTTGGCTGCGGCCGCTGCGCTTAACTTGCCAAGCAAGTTGGCCTCCGCCGAAATCCCCAATGCCGGCGACCATCAAGAACGGCGATGCTCGCCCGGGTATTTTAGCTGCGGCCACTGCGCTTAACTTGCCAAGCAAGTTAGCCTCCGCCGAAATCCCCAATGCCGGCGACCATCAAGAACGGCGATGCTCGCCGACTTTGACGATTTTCATTGTATTGGTGCCGCCGGCCTTGCCGAAAGGCTCGCCGATGGTAAGGATGATGTAATCGCCGGCATGCACCGCGCCGCGCTTCAAGAGTTCGTCCTCGGCCATGTTCAGCGCGCGCTCGGGGTCGCGTGCGCCTTTGAACTTGACCGGGTAGACGCCGCGGAACAAGGTGACCCGCCGGCGCGTTTCGACCACCGACGACAGCGCGTAAATCGGCACGCTTGAATTCATGCGCGACATCAGGAGCGCGGTCTTGCCGCTTTGCGTCAGCGCGGCGATCGCTTTGATGTTGAGGCTGTTGGCGGTGAATATCGTGGCGCGCGCGACAGCCTCTTCGACCGTTTCCGGGGGGCCGGTGCGCCGGCGTTCGACGATAAACGCGTCTTCCTTTTCCGCTTCGAGACAGACGCGCGCCATCGCGGCTATCGTTTCCACCGGGAACTTGCCGGCCGCGGTTTCCGCCGACAGCATCACCGCGTCGGTGCCGTCGAGCACGGCATTGGCGACGTCCGACACTTCCGCGCGCGTTGGAATCGGATTGTTGATCATCGACTCCATCATCTGGGTGGCCGTGATCACCAGCTTGTTACGCTCGCGCGCCATGCGGATCATGCGCTTCTGCAAAGCGGGCACCACCGCGTCGCCGACTTCCACGGCGAGATCACCGCGCGCAACCATGATCGAATCGGAGGCGTCGATGATTTCCTCCAGCGCGGGAATCGCTTCGGCGCGCTCGATCTTGGCGCACAACAGCGCCTTGCCGCCGGCCTTCAGCATGAGGTCGCGCGCCCATTGCATGTCGGCCCCCGAGCGCGGAAACGATACGGCGAGGTAATCGGCTTTCAGCTCGGCCGCTGTCTTGATGTCCTGCATGTCTTTTTCGGTCAGCGCGGGCGCGGTCAGTCCGCCGCCCTTGCGGTTGATGCCCTTGTTGTTGGACAGCGTGCCGCCCTGCTCGACCACGCAATCTATACGCGTGCCCCTGACCGCGACCACCGCCAGCACGACGCGGCCGTCGTCCAGCAGCAGCGTGTCGCCTTTGGAGACGTCCTGCGGCAGGTTCTTGTAATCGAGACCGACGCGATGCGCGTCGCCCAGTTTGCACTCCGCGTCGAGCACGAATTTATCGCCGACCTTGAGCTCGATGCGGTCGTGCTCAAAACGGCCGATGCGTATTTTCGGGCCCTGCAAATCCACCAGCACGCCGACCGAGCGTCCAGCCTTGCGCGCCAGTTCGCGCACGAGTTCGACGCGCGCGGTGTGCTCCTTCGCCGTGCCGTGCGAGAAATTCATGCGCACGACGTCGAGCCCGGCCTCGATCATGCGCATGAGCGTGACCTTGTCGCTGGAAGCGGGGCCAAGTGTGGCGACAATTTTGGTGCGGCGGGGCATGGAAACCAGGATTGAGTTGAGAGGATTCAGGATTCGGCAAGGGCAAGCGTAACCCTGTTTGCCCGAATCCTCAATCGTTGATCGCTATTTCTGCTGCGCGCGCTGTTCAAGGATCTCGACCGCGGGCAGTTTTTTGCCTTCGAGAAACTCGAGAAACGCCCCGCCGCCGGTCGACATATACGATACCTTGTCGGCGATCCCGTATTTGGCGATGGCAGCCAGCGTATCGCCGCCTCCGGCGATCGAAAACGCTTGCGATTCGGCGATGGCGCGCGCGATGCGTGCGGTGCCCGCGCCGAACTGGTCGAACTCGAACACGCCGACCGGTCCGTTCCAGATAATGGTGCCGGCCCTGGCAATCACTCTTGCAAGCACTTCCGCGGTCTGCGGGCCGATGTCGAGAATCATGTCGTCGGCGCCAACCTCATTGGCCGCCACCAGGTTTGCGCGCGCGCGCGCCGACAATTCGGCCGCAACGACGACGTCCACCGGCAGCGGAACCTCTGCGCCGCGTTTTTTCATCAAATCGATGATGGCATGCGCCTCGCCGATCAGTCCGGGTTCCGCCAGCGATTTGCCGACACGCTGGCCCATCGCCAGCATAAAAGTATTCGCGATGCCGCCGCCCACGATCAGTTGATCGACTTTTTCGGCCAGCGTTTTGAGTATGGTCAGCTTGGTCGAAACCTTGGACCCGGCGACGATGGCAACGAGCGGCCGCGCAGGATCGCGCAACGCCATGCCGAGCGCCTCGAGTTCGGCCGCCATCAATGGACCCGCGCACGCCGTCGGCGCGAATTTGGCGATGCCGTGGGTGGTCGCTTCCGCGCGGTGCGCAGTACCGAACGCGTCATTCACATACACATCGCACAACGCCGCCATTTTTTTCGCCAGCGCGTCGTCGTTTTTTTTCTCGCCTTTATTGAAGCGGCAATTTTCGAGCATCACCACCTGGCCCGGCTTGACGTCGACACCGGTGACCCAATCGCGCATCAATGGCACCGGAGTCTTGAGCAACTCGCTCAGCCGTTGCGCAACCGGTTCAAGAGAATCGGCGGCATTGAACTCGCCTTCCGTCGGACGACCGAGATGCGATGTCACCATCACAGCGGCGCCTGCCGTCAGCGCGGCCTGGATGGCCGGCACTGACGCGCGGATGCGCGTGTCATCGGTAATTTTGCCGGCGTCGTCCTGCGGCACGTTGAGGTCCGCGCGTATGAACACCCGCTTGCCGGCGAGGTTTACGTCCGCCATCTTCGTTACGTTCATGCGGAAACGCCGGTTAAGCCGTTACTTGGCAATGACGCGCGTCATTTCCAGCACCTTGCAGGAATAACCCCATTCGTTGTCGTACCACGAGACGACTTTCACGAAAGTGCTGTCGAGCGCAATGCCCGCCTCGGCGTCGAACACCGAAGTGCAGACTTCGTCGCGGAAATCGGTCGACACGACTTTTTCCTCGGTGTAGCCGAGCACGCCTTTCATGGCGCCTTGCGATTCCGCTTTCATCTTGGCGCAGATTTCTGCGTAAGTGGCCGGCTTGTTGAGTTCAACCGTGAGGTCGACAACGGAAACATCGGATGTCGGCACGCGAAAAGCCATGCCGGTCAGTTTCTTGTTGAGTTCGGGGATCACCACACCGACGGCCTTGGCCGCACCGGTGGACGACGGAATGATGTTCTCAAGTATGCCGCGACCACCGCGCCAGTCCTTGTTGGAGGGACCATCGACGGTCTTCTGCGTGGCGGTCGCCGCATGCACGGTCGTCATGAGTCCGCGCTTGATACCCCAGTTATCGTTGAGCACCTTCGCCACCGGCGCCAGACAGTTCGTGGTGCAGGAAGCGTTCGAGATTATCGCCTGTCCCTTGTACGTCTTGTCGTTCACACCGAACACGAACATCGGGGTGTCGTCTTTGCACGGTGCCGACATGATGACTTTCTTCGCGCCCGCGGCGAGGTGTTTCTCGCAGCTGTCCTTGGTCAGGAACAGGCCCGTCGATTCGACGACGACAGCGGCGCCGACATCGCCCCATTTCAGCTGCGTGGGGTCTTTTTCGGCAGTAAGCCGGATGCGCTTGCCATTCACGACCAGCGTATTGCCGTCTACGCCAATGTCGCCCTTAAACCGGCCATGCACCGAGTCGTAGCGCAGCATGTACGCGAGATAGTCCGGTTCGAGCAGGTCGTTGATACCCACGATCTCGATGTCCGGAAAGTGCTGCACCGCCGCGCGGAACACCATTCGTCCGATACGTCCAAATCCATTGATGCCAACTTTGATGGTCATGCCTGCCTCTCCTCGAAATTATATAAACACCTTCGCCGCCCGTCAGGGCCGCAAAGTCAAATGATTGTCTTTACCGTCGCCACCACATTGTCGACGGTGAAACCGAAATATTTGAACAGCTCACTGGCCGGCGCCGATTCGCCAAAACGGTCGATGCCGACCACTGCGCCGGTCTTGGAATCCACGGCACCAACATACTTGCGCCAGAAATCGGTGACCCCGGCTTCGACTGCGACGCGGGACACGCCGGCGGGCAGTACCGACGCGCGATAGGCCGCGTCCTGCGCGTCAAATAACGACGTGCAGGGCATGGACACCACGCGCACGGCGATGCCTTCATTTTGCAGCTGCTCGCGCGCTGCCATCGCCAGCGGCATTTCAGAACCCGTCGCGATAATCACGACGCGTGGAACGCCGCCTTCGGCTTCGGCGAGCACGTAACCACCGCGCGCAATCGACGCGATTTGTGTCGCACTGCGTTTTTGGAACGCCACGTTCTGCCGCGACAATATGAAACAGGTGGGGCCATCTTTGCGCTGTATTGCCGCACTCCAGGCCGCCGCCGCTTCGACCGTATCGCACGGCCGCCATACCGCCATGTTCGGGATCAGCCGCAAGCTCGACGTGTGCTCGACGGCCTGGTGCGTTGGTCCGTCTTCGCCGAGCCCGATCGAATCGTGGGTGAAGACGAAGATATTGCGCAATTTCATCAGCGCAGCCATGCGCAGGGCATTGCGCGAGTAATCGGAAAACGTGAGGAAGGTGCCGGTTTCCGGAATGAAGCCGCCGTGCAGCGCCATGCCGTTGGTGATCGCGGCCATCGCGAACTCGCGCACGCCGAAGTTCACGATATTGCCGGGCTCGGTGCGCGACACGACCTTGCTGCCCGGCCAGTTGGTAAACACGCTGCCCATCAAATCGGCCGACCCGCCGATGAGTTCCGGCAGGCCGGGTGCAAGCTGGGTCAACGCAAGCTGCGATGCTTTACGCGTTGCAACGGTCTCGCCCTTGGTGTTTGCCGCTTCGATCACGGCGGCCGCCATGCCCGCAAAATCTGCCGGCAGTTCGCCGGCCATGCGGCGCTTGAATTCGCGAGCGAGGTCAGGATGCGCGGACGCGTAGGCGTCAAATCGCGCGTCCCAATTTGCTTGCGCGCCAGCGCCTTTTTTGCGCTGGTCCCATTCAGCGTAAATTTCCTGGGGAATTTCGAACGGCGGAAATTTCCAACCGATGCTTGCACGCGTTGCCGCGACTTCCTCCGCGCCCAACGCCTCGCCGTGCGCTTTGGCGGTGCCGGCGCGTTTAGGCGAGCCTTTGCCGATCACGGTCTTGCAGCAGATCAGGCTCGGGCGGTCGCCGACTGCCTGCGCGGATTTCAGCGCGGCTTCGATTGCTGCCGCATCGTGTCCGTCGACGCGCGGCACCACGTGCCAGCCGTAGGCTTCGAAGCGCTTGGGCGTGTCGTCCGTAAACCATCCCTGCACCTGGCCATCGATGGAAATGCCGTTGTCGTCGTAAAACGCGATCAGTTTGCCCAGCCCCAGCGTGCCGGCGAGCGAGCAGGCTTCGTGCGATATGCCTTCCATCAGGCAGCCGTCACCGAGAAACACAAAGGTGTAATGGTCGACCACCGTGTGCCCGGCGCGATTGAAATCCGCCGCCAGTAATTTTTCCGCGAGCGCCATGCCCACCGCGTTGCTGATGCCCTGGCCGAGCGGTCCGGTCGTGGTCTCGACGCCTGGCGTCATGCCAAGTTCCGGATGGCCGGGCGTTTTCGAATGCAGCTGGCGGAAGTGGCGGACTTCGTCCATCGACAAATCGTAGCCCGTGAGATGCAGCAGCGCATACAGCAGCATCGAGCCATGGCCGTTCGACAGCACAAAGCGGTCGCGGTCGGCCCAGTGCGGGTTGGCGGGATTATGTTTGAGGTGATGGCGCCATAACACTTCGGCAATTTCCGCCATCCCCATGGGCATGCCCGGGTGACCGGAATTGGCTTGTTGCACAGCGTCCATCGCGAGCGCGCGGATCGCGTTGGTTATTTCCAGGCGGGAGCCCATTCGATATTTCCTTGCGGAGAGCCGAGACTTGCGGGAGCCGCAATTATCTTAGAAACCGGCGCCTTTGGCTACGTAGCGCCGGCAATTCCGGCGCCGGGCGCGCTAATCTTCGGCGCGACGCGCGAGCTTGATGCCCAGTTGCTTCAGCTTGCGGTAAAGATGCGTGCGTTCGAGCCCGACGCTGTCGGCAACGCGGCTCATATTGCCGCCTTCTTTGGCGATGTGGTGCTCGAAATAAACGCGTTCAAACGAGTCGCGTGCTTCGCGCAGCGGCAAGTCGAGCGGCAGCCCCGTCGGCGCCGCGGCGGGCGACGCACCGTAAGTCGGCAACGCCTGGTTCACGTCACCGACGCCGATTTCCTCGCCGGCAGCCGTCAACGCCAGTGTGCGCACGACGCTTTCCAGCTGATTGAGATTGCCCGGCCAATCGTAATTGCGCAGCGCATTCAACGCGGCGGTGCTGAAATGCCGCGGCACCACCTCCTTGGCTTCGATGCTGCGCAGCAGGAACAGGTTGGCGAGGTCCGGCACGTCTTCGCGATGCTGGCGCAGGCTCGGCACATTGACCGTTACCGCAGCGATCACGCTGTACAGCTTGGCGTCGAACCCACCTTGCGCGACGAGTTCCGGCAACGCGCGCGACGTCGCGCAGATCAGCCGCGTATTGTATTTCTCAAGCTTGCCGATAATCAGCAGCAGGCCTTTTTGTTCCACGCGATTGAGGTCGGCGACTTCCGGCAGGAACAACGTGCCTTCGCGCGCCTGGTTCAGGAGGTCCAGCGGTGCTTCGGCCAGCACCGCGAGATTTTCCGGTTCTACCCACGGCGCATTCGGTTTGCCGGGAAGCGGGTTGGGTTGGTGCACGAAACGTGCGCACAGTTCAACACCGCTGCCCGGCTCGGCGACCATCATCAGCGGCGACTTCAGGTTGGCGATGCGCTCCAGTCGCTGCTTGAGTTCAGTCACCACCGGCGCACGGCCCAGCGTCGCCAGCATCAATGTCGGTTTTACCTGCTGCTCGCCGCGTTTTAGCGCGCGGCCGACCGTGGCCAGCAATTTTTGCAGCGCGATCGGTTTTTCAAGGAAATCGAAAGCACCGATGCGCGTTGCTTCAACTGCGGTATCGATAGTGCCATGGCCCGACATCATGACGACCGGCATGGTGAGTAGTCCCGAGCTCGCCCACTCCCGCAACAGCGTAATGCCGTCGGTATCCGGCATCCAGATGTCGAGTAACACCAGATCGGGACGGGCCTGCGCACGCTGCGCGCGCGCCTGGCCGGCGTTTTCGGCGATACGCACCTGATAACCTTCGTCGCGCAATATCTCCGACAGAAGTTCGCGGATTCCGATTTCGTCGTCGACTACCAGGATTTGCTGCATAGCTCCGTTCCCGTTAAGCGCGCGCAGCGGCTTTGATGGCGGCCGTTTGCACGGCCATGGCGGGGAAAGTCAGCGTGACCCGCGCGCCATGCGGTTCGATATTCGAAATCTCCACTCTGCCGCCGTGTTCTTCAATGATTTTTTTCACGATCACCAGACCCAGGCCGGTGCCTTTCGGCTTGGTCGTCACGTACGGTTCGAACACGCGCTGCATGAGCTCATGCGGAAAACCGCTGCCATTATCGGAGATCGTCATGCACATACCACCGGCCAGCGGCTCGGTGCGCAACACTATACGCGGGTTCGCCGCATCGGCGAGCGCATCTTCCGCGTTCTGCAGCAGGTTATGTATGACCTGGCGCAGCTGTGCGGGATCACCGACTATGCGCGGCAGGTTCAGCGCGAGTTCGACCGTGAGCCGCCCCGCGAGCGATTCATACAGCATCAGGACTTCGCGCATCAGTTCGTTGAAATCGAGTTCCTGGCGGGTCGGTTCAGGCATGCGCGCGTACTGGCGAAACGCCTCGACCATGTTTTTGAGGGCGCTCACCTGATTGACGATCGTTTGGGTCGACCGCTTGAGCATGTCGGCGTCGACAGCGCCCAGCTTGTCCGCGAGCTTGTGCTGCAGACGTTCCGCCGACAGCTGGATGGGTGTCAGCGGATTGCGGATTTCGTGCGCCAGGCGCCGCGCGACTTCCGTCCACGCCGCGTCGCGCTGCGCCTGCAGCACATGGGTTATGTCATCGAACACCACGACATAGCCGGTGCCGCTACCGGCGGGCAGGCGCGTGCCGCGCAAGAGCAGCATTTGATTGCCGCCTTTGCCGGTGCGCTCGATTTGCTTTGTCCACTCGTTGCCGGCTCCTGCGCGGAACGCCGCGTCGACATCGCCGGCAAGCTGCTGCAACGCCGGCACGCGTTCGTGCCAGTGCGCGAGCTCGAGCCCGCTCAACTGTGCGAAATCGACGTCGAGGATCGCGCACGCGCTATGGTTGAAAGAACGCAGCCGCAACGACTCGTCGAACGCAAGCACACCGGCCGACAAATTGGCCAGTATGCTTTGTACATAGGTGTGCGCTTCGGTGAGCTGCTCCTGGTTGAGCTCGGCGTTCGCGCGCGCTTCCGCCAGTTGCTGGCGCATCGCGTTAAACGATTGCGTCAGCACCCCGAGTTCATCGCTGCTGGCCACGGTTTCGCGCTGGCTGAAGTCGCCCTGCGCCACCGCGCGCGTGCCTTCGACCAGAAAACTGAGCGGCGCCGACAAGCGCTCGCTTAACACGAACGCGAGGGACAACGCCGTGAGGAGTGCCAGCAGCAATGTCAGCGTCAGCGTGATTCCATATAGCCGCTTCAGTCCCTGGCGCGCCAGCAACAGCTCCTGATATTCACGCTGGCCGGTTTGTACTATCTCGGCGTCGAGTGCCAACTGTCGCGGCACGCGCTGCAGAAGTTGCAGGACACGCATGTCGTCGGCAAGGCTGATGGTATTGACCGGTATCAGCACGCGCAGGTAGAGACCGCGATCGGGAATCGCCTCGATTGCGCTGTAAACCTGCTGCTGGCGCAACTGGCGCATGACGTTCGGGCCCGGCAAATCGGGCATCAGGCCGGTACGCTCGCTGCCGGAGAAAACCAGGACCTTTCCACGCGGTGTGAACAGGGTTGCCTCCTGCGCGCCGGCCTGCTCGCGCAACGTGTTGAGGGCGGCAATATGCTCGGCAGGCGGCCGCACCGCCAGCGCGCCCGCCATCGCGTCGGCTTTTTTGATCAGGTCCTTCAACAGATTGTCGAGCGTGGTGCGGCCGAGATTGAGGCCGCCTTCGAGCGCTTTTTCGACACGCACGTCGAACCACGATTCAATACTCCGCGCGACGAATTGCACTGATACACCGTACACCAGCGCGCCCGGCAACACCGCCACCAGCGCGAACAACAGCACCAGCCGCAAGGTCAGCTTGGCGCCGAACACGCCCGCCTTCAGTTTCTGGCGCAACGCATATAACTGGTAGCCGAGCAAAAAGGCGAGGCAAACCGCCAGCCCGCCGTTCAGCGCCAGCAACAACGGGTAGTGCTGGGCAAACAGCGCCGTATTGGCACTCGCCGTCGCCAGCAGGTAGAGCGTCACCGCACCGGCTACCGCGCACACGATCAATAGATACTTGACGGCGCCACTGGTCAGTGCGAGGCGCAGGCCGGATATTTCGCCCGTCATGGCGTTACGCTCCAGCGATGCCACTCGGAACCGAAATTCCAGTCGCGCGACGCCAGGGCATTCAGTTGAAATGGTTTGGGCAACTGCGATACATCGAGCCGCATGCGCACGCCGGCGGTGTAAGTACTGCCCTTGCTGAGGGTCCCGGGCTCGAGCACCTGGCGCCGGCGCACGCGCGACAGAAGATCGAGCGCTTCAGACAGCGAGCCGAAATTCTGGTACAGCGAGCCGACGCCAAGACGGTACTGGCGCGTCAGCGCGTTGTATGCAAGGCGGTACTGCTGCTGGGTGCTGAGGACTTTTTCATTCAGCCAGTACCAGCGCGGCCGGATGACCTCGAACTCGAGCAGGAAATACAGCGGCACGCCCTTGTTGAGCGCTTCCTCCAGCGTCGAATTAAGCACGATCTCAAAATCGGCTTCGAGGAAATAGCCTTCCTCGCCGGCGACCAGCGCCGCATTGCGGACATCGATGCCCTCCGCCTGCGCAGCCGCAAAGATGAAAAACGACAGCGCGCACGCAATGAGCGCGCCGAGCCGGCTAAATTTTTTGCAGCAACGCGTAAAAAAAGCCGTCATGCTCGTGGTCTGGCAGCAACTGGCCATCCGGTGTCCCGTCCAAGGTTTTCACTCCGCATAATGGCAGCAGCTTGGCATCCGAGTGCCTGGTCAGAAAATCGGCTACCTGCTGTGAGTTCTCTTCCTGGAAAATCGAGCACGTCGTATACAGCAATTTACCACCACTGGCCAGCAATCGCCACAGACTATCGAGCATGCGCTGCTGCTGCGCCGCGAACTGCGCGACGTCGCTGGCGCGCCGCAACCATTTAATATCGGGATGGCGGCGCACCACACCCGACGCGCTGCACGGCACGTCGGCCAGGATGCGATCAAACGGCCGCTCATCCCACCATGCAACCGGGTTGCCCGCATCACCGGCAAGCACGCTGGCCGCGAGACCCAGCCGCTGCAGATTCTGGCGCACGCGCTCGAGCCGCGTTGCATCGCTGTCGAGCGCCGTCAAATCGACATCCGCGATTTCGAGCAAATGCGTCGCCTTGCCGCCGGGCGCGGCGCAAGCGTCGAGCACGCGCATGCCCGGCTGAGCATCCAGCAAGGGTGCTGCATATTGCGCGGCAGCATCCTGCACCGACGCCAGCCCGTCGGCAAACCCGGGCAGACGTTCGACCGGCATTGCGCGAGAAAGCGTTGCGCCATCCACGCCGACCGCGGTTGCCGCAATATCGTGCTGCGCGAGCAAAGCAATATAGTCGTCGCGCGTCGTGCGCCGCCGGTTCACGCGCAAGGTCAACGGCGGATGCAGATTGCCCGCCGCGAGTATGGCCGCGTAATGCAGCGGGTGCTGTTTGCGCAGCTTGTCTATCCACCAATGCGGATACGCATAGCGTCCGCTGTCGGTCAGCGCTGCTTTGGCGAGCAATGCTTCGCGCTTGCGCAAAAAATTGCGCAATACCGCGTTGGTCAGTCCGGCGGCCTGCGGCTTGCCCAGAACCGCGGCGCAGCGCACCGCATGATCGACGACGGCGTAGGGCGCCGCACGCGTGTACTGCAATTGGTACAGTCCCACCAGGAGCAGCCAGCGCAGCGACTCGTCATGCACCGGCTTCGTAAGCAGTTGGGCAAGCACCGCGTCGAGCTGGATGCCGAAGCGCAGCGTGCCGTAACACAGGTCTGTAATCGCGGAGCGCTGCTGCGCAGTCAGTTGCGGATGGCGCGGCCACACGGCGGCGAGCGTGGCGTTGAGATTGCGGCCGCCGGCGACGGCCGCCACCGTAGTACAAGCAAGCCGCTGGGTATCTAACACGGCTTGCGCGCGGGCTGAATCAGCGCGCCAGTGCCAGCAAGCGCGCGACGCGCTCCCGGGTCGCGGGATGGGTGCTGAACAGGCCCGCGACGCCGCCGGCGCTCAGCGGATTGATGATCATCATCTGCGCCGTTTCCGGATGCTGCTCGGCCGGCGCCATCGGCAGACCCTGCGCATAGCGCTCGATTTTCTCGAGCGCGGACGCCAGTGCCTGCGGGTCGCCGGAAATTTCAGCGCCGCCGCTGTCCGCGCCGAATTCGCGCGCGCGCGAAATCGCGAACTGGATCAGCATCGCGGCAAACGGCGCCACGATCATCACGATCAGCGCGACCACCGGGTTGGGACGATCGCCGTTGCGGCCACCGAAAAACATGCCGAAATGCGCGATCGCCGATATCGCACCCGCCATGGTCGCGGCGATGGTGGAAGTCAGAATATCGCGATGTTTAACGTGCGCAAGTTCGTGCGCCATCACCCCGCGCAGTTCGCGCGCGGTGAGCAATTGCAGAATTCCCGTCGTTGCCGCCACCGCCGCATGCTCGGGATTGCGCCCGGTCGCAAACGCGTTGGGCTGCGCCTCATCGATCAGATAAACCTTGGGCATCGGCAAACCGGCGCGCTGGGCCCGTTCGCGCACGGTTTCATAAAACTGCGGCGCGCTCGCCGCGTCGACTTGGCGCGCGCCATACATGCGCAACACCATTTTGTCGGAAAACCAGTAGGCGAAAAAATTCATGCCACCACCCAGCACCAGGGCAAGCAGCATGCCTTGCACGCCGCCGATTGCCGCGCCAACGACGCCGAACAGCGCCACGACTGCGGCCATCAACAACGAAGTTTTCAACCAGTTACCAAGCATAAAGTTCCTTTCGCGGCCGGATGATATTCCGCCTCAGCAACATATGCACGATAGTCGGAATTTCAAGTCCCCAGCCGCGCGCCGGGAACCAGTGTCGAACCACCGAGAAACGCCGCCGCGGCCAGCCGTTTTGCCCCGGCTTTTTGCAACTCGGTAATTTTGACTGCGCCCTTGCCCGCAGCGACCACCAAACCACTTGCGTCCGTTCTGGCGACGGTGCCCGGAGCGCCGGCGTCTTCGGCGAGCGGTTCTGCGCGCCAGACTTTAAGGGGCGTACCGTCCCATGCAGTCGCCGCACCAGGCGCCGGGTTGAAAGCGCGCACCTGGCGGCAGATATCGATGGCGCTGTTCGACCAATCTATCGCCGCTTCGGACTTGGAAATTTTTGCAGCATAAGTTGCGCTGCCAGCGTCCTGCGCGCGCGATGGCGGATTTTCGCGCAGCGCGCGCACGATACAACGCGCGCCGATTCGCGCCAGCCTGTCGTGCAGGGTTTGCGCCGTATCGTCGTCGCCGATCGCAATGCTTTCCTCAAGCAGGATGGCGCCGGTGTCGAGGCCTGCGTCCATCTGCATGATGGTAATGCCCGTCTCGCTGTCGCCGGCGAGCAACGCGCGCTGTATCGGCGCAGCACCGCGCCAGCGCGGCAACAACGAGGCGTGAATATTCAGGCAACCGCGCGGCGGAATCGCGAGTACTGCCGCCGGCAACAGCAGTCCGTAGGCGGCAACCACCATGGCGTCCGCGCCGACGGCCCGTAATTGCGCCTGGATTTCCGGCTCTTTCAGATTTACCGGCTGCGCCAGCGGCAATCGCAGCGATTCGGCGCTCACTTTGACTGCGCTGGAAAGCGTGCGCAGGCCGCGGCCGGCGGGGCGATCGGGCTGGGTCAATACCAGGCCAACATCGAAGCCTGCAGCGACCAAAGCCTCGAGCGCGAACGCGGCAAACGGCGGAGTACCGGCAAATATAAGCTTCATGGTTTGCCGAAAATTCTGCGGCGCGGCGGTGGCGCGACGCGCGATGACGATGCAAAAAAAACGCGGCTGAAGATTACATCACCTGCCGTTGTTGTTTCTTCAGCTTGGCCAGAATACGCTGCTGTTTGAGCCGCGACAGGTAGTCAACGAACACCTTGCCTTCCAGATGATCCATTTCATGCTGGATGCATACGGCAAGCAAGCCCTCGGTATCGAGCGTGAAACTATGACCCCGGGCATCGAGCGCACGCACCGTGATGCGTTCGGCGCGGTTCACCTTTTCAAAAATCCCCGGCACCGAAAGACAGCCTTCCTCGCAGGTGGCGGCGCCGCTGCTGGCGATGATTTCGGGATTGATGAATACCTGCAGTTGATCATGCGCTTCTGAAATGTCGATCACGATCACGCGGCGATGGTCGTCCACCTGGGTAGCGGCCAACCCGACCCCCGGCGCCGCATACATGGTCGCCGACATATCCTCGATTAATTTACGGATTTCGTCATTTACGACGCCGACCGGGGTGGCCACGGTGTATAGCTTGGGATTGGGGTATTGCAGGATAGCCAGCAAAGCCATAAGTGTTGCTAATTTAACAAATTACGTGCACAATTTAAACTAATATCTAACGTATTGGGGCTGGTAGGTGCTGTGGTGCCAAAAGTGTGCCAAAACATTCCGGTAAACGAGATGGGGGCGCGATGAACAAGCTGATTATATCGCTGATTATATTATGTAGTTGGGCTTCGGCGGCGCCCGCCGCCACCACCGCCGACCTCGCCGAAGGCGCGCCAGATCGCTATGTCGTCGTAGCGGGCGACACGTTGTGGACCATCGCCGGGCGCTTCCTTAAGGACCCTTGGAAATGGAACGATCTGTGGAAGACCAATCGCGACCAGATCAGTAATCCCAACCGCATTTATCCGGGCGACGTCTTGGTACTCGACAAATCCGCCGAGGAAATGCGTTTGAAGCTGCTGCGCGCGGAGGTCGTCAGGGTTTCACCGCAAATCCGCAGCGAGCAGCTGGCGCCTGAGCCCGTGCAGGTCATACCGACGGCCGATATCGAACCGTTTCTCACCAAACCCCTGGTGATTGCGCAAAATCAGCTGGCCAGTGCGCCGCGTATCGTGCGCACGCAGGAAAGCCGGGTCGCCGTCGGCGCCGGCGACATCGCCTACGCGAACGGCCTCACCAAGGAAAAAGGCGTCTATTGGCAGATCTTCAGGCCCGGCGAAGCGCTGATGGATCCCGTCAGCAACGAGACGCTGGGTTACGTTGCAAACTATCTCGGCGAAGCCAAGGTCAACAAGCTCGGCGACATCAGCACGATAGAAATCGTCAGCTCTCCCCAGGAAATCTACGCGGGCGATTATCTGCAACCGTCGCCGCGCGAAGTCATCCTCGACGGTTTTACGCCGCATGCGCCCGTCAAGAAAGTCGATGCGCGCATTATTGCTCTCTACAATCAACTATACGAAGCGGGTCCGCGCGCGGTCATCACTTTGAATCGCGGAGCACGCGACGGTCTCGAAGCCGGCCACGTGCTGGCGATATACCGCAACCTCAACGCGCCGACATTTACTTTGCGTGAAAGCCCGCTGTATGGCCCCGTCGGTATCATGTACGACGAGAAAAATCCAAAGACCAATTACGAAAGCCAGCCCATGGCAGGACGCGGTTCTCCGTTGTGGGGCCGTGTCGGTCCCGCGGGCGCGGACTTCAAGGATGACAAAACCAGCCTTCCCTCTGTGACACTGCCCGATGAGCGTTACGGTTTGCTGATGGTCTTTCGTGTTTTCGACCGCGCTGCCTACGCACTAGTCATGAACGCGTCGCGGCCGGTCAACGTGCTCGACATCGTAACCAATCCCTGACCGTCGCCGGCAATTTCAAATCGCCGCTTTTCTTTGACCGCCGGTTAGCGGCAAAACCGCCTCATATTCCGCGTGCCGACGACCGATATTGAAGAAGCGGGAGCTTGGCTGCGTCTGACGCTGATTACCGGACTCGGTAACATCACGCTGCGCAAGCTGCTCACCGAATTCGGCACCCCGGAAAAGATCCTCGCCGCGCGCCCTGTCGAGCTGCGCAATTTCGTCACGGCGGAGGTCGCGGCACTGATTGCCGGCGGCGGCAATACCGATAGTGCACAGCAGGCCCTGACGTGGCTTGAAGATCCAGCCAATCATATAGTCACTTTCGGCGATGCGAACTATCCGCAGCTGCTGTTGCAGACCGCAGACCCGCCGCCTGTCCTCTACGTCAAAGGAAGGCTCGATCTATTAAACAAGCCGTCGCTCGCGATCGTCGGCAGCCGCAACGCCAGCGCACAGGGCATAGAAAACGCGGCGGGTTTTGCGCGCGCGTTGAGCGAAGCCGGCATCACGATAGTCAGCGGACTCGCGCTGGGCATCGATGCCGCCGCCCACCACGGCGGGCTCCAGGGCCCCGGCAGCAGCCTCGCGCTCGTCGGCACCGGTCTCGACATCGTTTACCCCGCGCGCAATAAAGCACTCGCCCACGAACTGGCCGCAAACGGAACCCTGGTATCCGAATATCCGCTGACAACGCCGCCGCTCGCGAACAATTTTCCGCGCCGCAATCGGCTGATCAGCGGCATGAGCCTGGGCTGTCTGGTCGTCGAGGCTGCGCTGCAAAGCGGCTCACTGATCACGGCGCGATCGGCCAATGAGCAAGGCCGCGAAGTATTCGCGATTCCGGGGTCAATACACTCGCCGCTCGCCAAAGGTTGTCATGCCCTGATCAAGCAGGGCGCGAAGCTGGTCGATGATGCCAAAGACATACTGGAAGAATTGAAGCTGGCCGCGGATTTGCCCTCGCCGCGCGCCATGCCGGAACTCGCTGCTGATGAATCGAGTCTGCTTGGCCACCTGGGATTTGAACCTTGCGATCTCGACGCGTTGTGCGCGCGCGCGTTACTGGGCGCCGACGTCGTGTCCGGCCTGCTGCTGAAGCTTGAACTGCTGGGCCTGGTGGAAAATTTGCCGGGCAACCGCTACCAGCGCGTTCGTTGACCTGATTTACGCGGTTTCGACGCCTATTTCACGTGTGGGCGGCGATACGCGCTTGCCTAGTCCGCTTTTTGTTCTTATTATCTTGCGCTCGCTCGGCCAGGCCCTGTGCCGTGAACGCGCCGTGACTTTTATCACAAAGCCCTGATGGCCATCAAAAAACAAACTGCCGCCAAGAAATCCGCTGTTGCAAAAAAATCCGCGCCGGCCGGCAAGAAACTCATCATTGCCGAAAAACCTTCGGTGGCGAACGACATCGCGCGCGTGCTCGGCGGCTTCACGAAGCACGGTGAGTATTTCGAAAGCGACGAATACATGCTGTCGTCAGCGGTCGGCCATTTGCTGACAATCGTGCCGCCCGAAGGCGTAGAGGTCAAACGCGGTAAATGGTCGTTGGTCAATCTGCCGGTCATTCCAGAACACTTCGATCTGCAGCCGATCGAAAGATCGGAAGGGCGCCTCAAGGTGCTCACGCGACTCATCAAGCTCAAAAATGTCACCGCACTGATCAACGCCTGCGACGCCGGCCGCGAAGGCGAATTGATTTTCCGTTACATCGTCAACCATACCAAGACCGCGAAGCCGATCGAACGCCTGTGGCTGCAATCGATGACGCCGGCGTCGATCCGCGATGGCTTCGAGCATTTGCGCAGTAACAAGGAAATGCTGCCGCTGGCCGATGCGGCGGTTTGCCGCTCTGAAGCCGACTGGCTGGTCGGCATCAACGCCACACGCGCAATGACGGCGTTCAACTCCAAATCGGGCGGCTTTCACCTGACGACTGTCGGGCGCGTGCAAACCCCGACGCTGGCCATCCTGGTCGAGCGCGAGGAGAAGATCAAGAAATTCGTTTCGCGCGACTACTTTGAAGTTCACGCGACTTTCGCTGCCAAGGCCGGCGATTACAATGGCCGCTGGTTCGACGAAAAATTCAGCAAAGACAAAAAGTCCGACGACAGTGATATCAAGGCCGAACGCCTGTGGGACCGCGCGCGCGCCGATGCGATTCACGCGAAATGCGAGGGCAAGAGCGGCATTGTCGAAGAGGAAAGCAAGCCTTCGACCCAGCTCTCGCCATTGTTGTACGACCTCACCAGCCTGCAGCGCGACGGTAATTCGCGTTTCGGCTTTTCAGCCAAAACCACCTTGTCGATTGCGCAGGCGCTGTACGAAAAACACAAGGTGCTGACCTATCCGCGTACCGATTCGCGCGCGCTGCCGGAAGATTATCTGTCCACCGTCACGGCTGCAATGCAGGAGCTCGACAAACCGTACCAGCCTTTCGCAAAAAAAATCCTCGCCAACAAATGGGTGAAACCGAACAAGCGCATTTTCAACAATGCCAAGATTTCGGACCACTTCGCGATCATCCCGACGTCCATCGCCCCCAAGACCCTGACCGAAGCCGAGGCGAAGATCTACGATCTCGTCACCAAGCGCTTCCTGGCGGTGTTTTATCCGGCAGCGGAATTCCAGATCACCACCCGCATCACGCGCGTCGAGAACGAACCGTTCAGAAGCGACGGCAAGATCATGGTCAATGCCGGCTGGCTAGAGATTTACGGCAAGGAAGCCGAGACGGACGACACACCCGCGCTGGTGCCGGTCGCCGCCAATGAATCGCCGCGTGCCCCCGCCGTCACGGTTGCCGCGTTGCAGACCAAACCACCGGCGCGTTATTCGGAAGCCACGCTGCTGTCGGCCATGGAAGGCGCCGGCAAGCTGGTCGAGGACGAGGAACTGCGCGAGGCCATGCGCGCCAAGGGACTAGGCACTCCGGCGACACGCGCGACCATTATTGAAGGGCTGATTTACGAACGGTATGTGCACCGCAACGGCCGCGAGTTGCAGGCGACAGCCAAGGCTTTTTCGCTGATTACCTTGCTACGCGGCCTGGAAATCACGGAACTGAGCTCGCCCGAGCTCACCGGCGAGTGGGAATACAAACTCGGCCAAATCGAGCACGGCGAACTTGCCGGCACTGCGTTCATGCGCGAAATCGCCGACATGGTCCGCCACATGGTCAAGCAGACCAAAGAGCATGAAAACGACACCATACCCGGGGATTTCGCGACGCTGTCTACGCCGTGCCCGAAATGCGACGGGGTGGTAAAGGAAAACTACAAGAAATTCCAGTGCCAGAAATGCGACTTCGCACTATGGAAAATAATGGCCGGCCGCCAGCTCGAGCCGGCGGAAGTCGAGGAACTGATCACCAGTGGCAAAGTGGGTCCGCTGCAGGGCTTCCGCAGCCGCCTGGGCAAACCGTTTATTGCGTTGATCAAGCTGAACGCCGAGTTCGCTACCGAATTCGATTTTGGCCAGAACAATGAGGCCGACGCCGAACCGATCGATTTTTCAGGGCAGGAATCGTTGGGCGCCTGCCACAAATGCGGCAACCGCGTCTTCAGCCACGGTGTCGCCTATATCTGCGAAAAAGCCACCGGCCCCGATCGCACTTGCGATTTCCGCTCGGGAAAAATCATTCTGCAGCGCCCGATTGAAGTCGAGCAGATGCAAAAACTGCTCACGACCGGCAAGACCGATCTTTTGCACCGGTTCATTTCCAAGAAAGGCCGTCCGTTCTCGGCTTTCCTGGCGCGCGGCGAAGACGGCAAGGTGACTTTCGAATTCGCACCGCGGGAACCGAAGGTGGCGAAAGCCAAAGCTCCCGCCAAGGCGAAAAAAGCCGTTACGACCTGAGGAGCAGGCGTCTAGCCTAGTTCAGACATCCAGATTACGCACGCCCAGTGCGTTGGTTTCGATAAAGGCGCGGCGCGGTTCGACCAGATCGCCCATCAGGGTGGTGAAAATCTCGTCTGCGGAAATCGCATCTTCGATTTGTGCGCGCAGCAACCGCCGCACCTTCGGATCCATGGTGGTTTCCCACAGCTGCGAGGGATTCATTTCACCCAGGCCTTTGTAGCGCTGGATGCCGAGGCTTTTCTTGACCTCGTCCAGCAGCCAGCTGAGCGCGTCCTTGACGTCGGTCACCACTTGTTTGTGCTCGCCTCGTTTCACGTACGCGCCGGCGCCAAGCAGGCCTTGCAGCACGTGCGCGGTGGTCTTGATCTGCTCGTAGTCCCCGCTGTGCAAGAAAGTTTCGTCGAGCGCGGTTTGATGCATATTGCCGTGCTGGTTGCGCTTGATGACGAGCAGATGGCGCTCGTTTTTTTCGTCGTACTTCGGCTCGATTTTTACGCCTTCTGCCACCAGCGCGGCGGTCAGGCGTTGGGCACTTTGCGCGGCATTCTGCTCGTCGGTCAGATTGAGATCCGGATTGATCAACAAAGCCTGCAATACCGCCGGGTCGATCAGCCGGCTCAGGCGGTCGATGACCGCTTCGGCCAGAAAATACTGTTTCGCTACTTGCGCCAGCGTTTCCTTGCTTAGCGCGGCGGCATCGGTCCCCGGAAAAAGCTCTGCGTCATCCAGAGCCAGTTTCAGCAGGTGCTCTTTCAGCTCGTGCTCGTCCTTGATATAGCGCTCGCTCTTGCCGTGCTTGACCTTGTAAAGCGGCGGCTGCGCGATGTAGATGTGACCGCGCTCGAAGAGTTCCGGCATCTGCCGATAAAAGAAAGTCAGCAGCAGCGTTCGGATATGCGAGCCGTCGACGTCCGCGTCGGTCATGATGATGATGCGGTGATAACGCAGTTTATCGGCGTTGTATTCGTCCTTGCCGATACCGCAGCCCAGCACGTTGATGAGCGTGGTGATTTCCTGCGATGACAGCAGTTTGTCGAAGCGCGCTTTTTCCACATTCAGAATTTTGCCTTTGAGCGGCAAAATCGCCTGGAACTTGCGGTCGCGTCCCTGCTTGGCGGAACCGCCGGCCGAATCTCCTTCGACGATATAAAGCTCGCACAGCCCGGGATCCTTTTCCTGGCAATCGGCAAGTTTGCCGGGCAGACCCAGGGAATCAAGCACGCCTTTGCGGCGCGTCATCTCGCGGGCCTTGCGCGCGGCTTCGCGCGCGCGCGCCGCGTCAACGATCTTCGACGTTATTATCTTCGCATCCTGCGGATTTTCGAGCAGGAACTCGTTCAGCTTGGCGGCAATGATTTCCTGCACCACTGGCTGAACCTCGCTCGACACCAGCTTGTCCTTGGTTTGCGAGGAGAATTTGGGTTCTGGCACCTTGACCGATAGCACGCAGGTCAGGCCTTCGCGCATGTCGTCGCCCGAGGTCTCGACCTTGGCCCGCTTGGCGAGTTCGTTTTTCTCGATAAAACTGTTCAATGTGCGCGTCATCGCGGCGCGCAGCGCGGTCAGGTGGGTGCCGCCATCGCGTTGGGGTATGTTGTTGGTGAAGCACTGCACCGATTCCGCGTAGGAGTCGTTCCACTGCATCGCCACTTCGACCGTGATGCCTTCCTTCGAACCCTCGGCATAAAATATTTTTTGATGCAGCGGCGTCTTGCTGCGGTTCATGTACTCGACGAAGCCCTTCACCCCGCCGGTAAACGAAAAATTCTCTTGTTTTCCCGAGCGCTGATCGATCAGCGCGATTTTTACGCCATTGTTCAGAAACGACAGTTCGCGCAACCGCTTTGCCAGAATGTCATGGTGAAATTCGACATGGCTGAACGTGGCCTTGCTGGCAAGGAAATGGACCTCGGTACCGCGTTTCTCGGTCTTGCCGATTTCCTTGAGCGGCGCCACCGGGGCGCCCTCGCGAAACTCCATCTGGTAGGTTTTGCCGTCGCGGCGTATGGTCAGCCTCAGCCATTCTGACAGCGCATTCACCACCGACACGCCGACGCCGTGAAGGCCGCCGGAAATCTTGTACGAGTTGTTGTCGAATTTTCCGCCCGCGTGCAATTCCGTCATGACGATTTCCGCGGCGGTCCGCTGCTGCTCGTCATCGGTCTTTACGTCGGTCGGTATACCGCGCCCATTGTCCTGGACGCTGATCGAATTATCGGGGTGGATGGTAATGGTGATGTCATCGCAATGTCCGGCCAGCGCTTCGTCAATTGCGTTATCGACGACTTCAAACACCATGTGATGCAGGCCTGTGCCGTCGCTGGTATCCCCGATATACATGCCGGGACGCTTCTTGACCGCTTCAAGGCCTTTCAGGATCTTGATGCTGTCGGCATCGTAATCGTCACCGTTGGCGGGCTGTTTCTCGTCTGTCATGGTTATCGCTTATAAACTTTAAATCGAACTCTTTAAATCCGCATCGGCATTACGACGTAGCGGAAATCCGCGTCTTCGCTGATGGTAATCAGCACGCTGCTGTTGGCGTCGCCGAACGAGCAGGTCACCTTTTCGCTCGACAGATTCGCCAGGACGTCGAGCAAATACGTCACGTTGAAACCGATATCCAGCGCTTCGCCGGTATAGCCAACTTCGATTTCCTCGAAAGCTTCTTCCTGCTCGGTGTTAGTACACGAAATGCGCAGCTGCCCGTCGGTCAGAGTCCAGCGCACGCCGCGAAATTTCTCGTTGGAAAGTATGGCGACCCGCTGCAAAGCCTGCTGGAGAATACTCCGTTCAATCGGAAAATGCTTCTGATAATTGGTTGGTATCACGCGCGTGAAATCGGGAAATTTCCCGTCGACGACCTTGCTCACCAGAACAACATCCTGAATGCTGAATTTGACCTGCGTAGACGCGAGCTCCACGCTGACGTCGTCATCGCTGTCGCCCAGCAGCTTCATCAGTTCCTGCACCGCTTTGCGCGGCAGGATGACTTCCAGCGCTTCCACCGACTGTGAAAGCTTCATACTGGCGTACGCGAGGCGGTGACCGTCGGTGGCGACCACCTTGAGCACATCACCACTCAAAACCAGCAGCATACCGTTCAGGTAATACCGGATGTCCTGTTGCGCCATCGCATACTGCACCAGCAATAACAGCGACTTGAAGGCCTTCTGCGGAATTTTGATCGTGATCGCGGCAGCCGGCGCCTTGGGCAGCTTGGGAAAATCCTCGGCTGGCAAGGTCTGCAGTGTGAAACGGCTTTTCCCGGACTTGACGATCAGTCGGTTGTTTTGCGCTTCAAGGCCGATGTCGGCTTGCTCGGGCAACGCACGCAGAATGTCCTGCAGTTTGCGCGCCGAAGTGGTGACCGCATAACTGTCGGCGCCTTTCTGCGGATTGTCGAAGCTGGTTGAAACCTGTATTTCCAGATCGGTCGCCAGCAGATGCAGGCGATCGTCCGTCTGCTCGATCAGCACGTTCGACAGGATGGGCAAGGTGTGGCGTTTTTCTACGATGCCAGTTACTGCCTGCAGCGGTTTCAACAAGTTGTCCCGCTTGGTCTGTACCAGTTTCATAGTATTTATATCCTAATAGTAGTAATTACAGTCGCCGTTTTTGTGGATAAGTTTGCAGCCACAGGACTGGTGCGACTTTTCAGGCATTTTTGACATCTACAAACCGATGAATACCGTGTGGACAGTTTGTTGGTTAAATTTTAAAGATTGCGGAATCGAATCTTATGCACAAATCAAGCTTGGGTTGTTAGCCGCGTAAAACCTTGAGCAGCGAATCGAAATCATGCGTGATTTCGTGGCTGGTCGTTTTCAAGGCCGCAATTTTGCGGCAGGCATGCAATACCGTCGTATGATCGCGGCCGCCGAAAGCTTCGCCGATATCCGGCAGGCTCAGGTGGGTCAGTTCCTTGGCCAACGCCATTGCGACCTGGCGCGGCCGCGCGATGTTGCGGGTGCGCTTCTTGGAATACATTTCCGAAACCTTGATTTTGTAATAATCGGCAACGGTCTTCTGGATGTTGTCGATGGAAATCTGGCGGCTTTGCAGCGCGAGCAGGTCTTTCAGCGCGTCGCGGCATAGGTCGACCGTGATCGGACGCCCGGAAAACCGCGAGTAGGCAAGGATGCGCTTTAACGCGCCTTCAAGCTCGCGTATGTTGGATTGGCTGTGGGTTGCGATAAAAAACGCCACTGCCTCGTCCAGCATGACGTTTTCCACCTCGGCTTTTTTCAGCAGAATGGCGACCCGCATTTCGATTTCCGGCGGCTCCACCGCGACGGTCAGGCCCCAGGCAAAACGGGATATCAGCCGGTTTTCGATGCCGGGGATTTCGCGCGGATAGGTGTCGCAGGTTATGACCACCTGCTTGCGCGATTCGATCAGCGCGTTAAAGGCGTAGAAAAACTCTTCCTGGGTGCGGCTCTTGCCGCTGAAAAACTGGATATCGTCGATCAGTAGCAGATCAAGCGAGTGGTAGTAACGCTTGAAATCATCGAAAGCCTTGTGCTGGTATGCACGCACTACGTCCGAAACGTACTGTTCGGCATGGATGTAACGGATTCTGCTCTGCGGTTTGCGCTGCAGCAGCAGGTTGCCGATCGCGTGGATAAGGTGGGTCTTGCCCAAACCCACTCCGCCATAAACAAAAAGCGGGTTGTAAGCTTCGCCGGCGCGCTCGGCGACCTGAATGGCCGCGGCGCGCGCGAGCTCATTGGCCTTGCCCGTTACAAAGGTGGTGAAATTGAATTCCGGGTTGAGGCGCGAAATGTCGCGCGTGCTGGGTTTGCTGCCACCGCTTGCCGGCATCAGTGGTTTTACCGGCACGCCGGCTTCCTTTTCCGCCAGGATCAGGCTGATGGTGACCGTGTCGCCAAAGCGTTCGCAGGCCATGCGCTCGATTTCCGCCAGAAACCGGTCGCGGATCCATTGCAGCACAAAGCGATTGGGGGCCGTCAGAGTGACCTGGTTGTCGGCGGCCTGAAATTTGAGCGGTTTGATCCAGGTTTTGAATTGCTGGGGTGGCAGCTGTTGTTCAAAATGATCAAGACACGAGCGCCAAAAGCTATTCATGTGTTAAGGCAGACAGTGTTGTAACAGCGTTGTTATAGGCGGGCGGAAAAATGCGACGGCCAATTGCTGATTTTAGCTTTTTTGGTTAAAGTTATCCACAACCGGAGACATTCCTGCGCGGAATGCGCAGGCGCAGAATCGGATTGACAGAAGCACACGTTAACGGTTGTAATAGCGGGCTTTTCATACCAGTTCAGGCACAGATCATGAAACGGACCTATCAACCGTCCACCACCCGTCGCAAGCGTACACATGGATTCCGGGTGCGCATGAAAACCCGCGGTGGCCGCGCAGTAATGCGTACGCGTCGCGCGAAAGGGCGCGCGCGTCTCGGCGTTTGACGCGCCTGCCGGGCAAGTTTTCTTTTTCCCGGGCGAGCCGGCTCGAAGGTCTGAACGCGTTTGCCTCGGTGTTTGCCTACAAGTGTTCGGTGGCGGGCAAATATTTCCAGGTTTATGCGAAGCCCAATGGTCGCCCGGATTCACGCCTCGGCATCACGGTCAACAAGAGGTTTGTTCCGCAGGCAACGGCAAGAAATTTCTGCAAGCGTCTGGCGCGCGAAACGTTTCGTGTCCATCGCACTGTGCTAAGTGGAGTCGATCTCGTGGTACGCGCCCGCTCCGTTGTGTTGTCTGCCTCATCCGCGCAAGCGCGCGCGGAAATCCTCGATCTTATGCAACGTGCGCAACGCCAGTGTTGCGCCGGCGCTGACGCCAGCCCCCAGCGCTAAAGCGCTCCAACCATTCGGTAATCAATGGATACCCAGCGACTCATATTGTTCATGTTGTTCACGTTCTCGGTGTTTTTTCTGGTGGACGCGTGGCAGAAAGACGCGCATCCGCCGCGCACCGTGCCGGTTGCAAGTGTGCCTGCCGGCGCACCTGCCGCGGGACCGGTGCCTACGCCGACTCAACCTTTGGCCAATGCACCCGCTGCTGCGACATCATTGCCGAGCGTCGGCAGCGGCGCATTGCGCAAAGGCGAGACTGTCCGCGTCCAAACCGACATGTTCATTGCGGAGATAGACACGGTGGGCGGAGATTTGCGCCATCTGGAGTTGCTCGGCCATCGCGATCGGCTGGACAAGGCAAAGAATTTCACGTTGTTCGAAGTACAACCGGAACGCACCTATATTGCGCAGTCAGGATTGACTGGCGGCGATTTGCCTAATCACAACACGCGTTATGCGGCGAGCGAACGCGATGTCAAGCTGGCTGAAGGTGTTGCCAGCATCGCCGTGAATCTTACGGCGATTACCGCTAGCGGCGTCAAGGTGGTCAAGACTTACAATTTTCATCGCGGAAGCTACGTGGTGGACGTGCGTTTCGATGTCGAAAATAAGAGCGCAGCAGGGTTGCAGCCCAGTGCGTATTTTCAGATTGTGCGTGATGGCAAGCCACCGGTCGGTGATTCGGCGATGTTGCCGACGTACACGGGAATAGCTGTGTATACGGACCTGGAAAAATTCCAGAAAGTGGCGTTTTCGGACGTTGACAAGCGCAAGGTCAATTATCCGAAGAAAAGCAACGACGGCTGGATCGCGATGCTCCAGCATTATTTTCTGAGTGCATGGTTACCGGCAAACAATGTTCCGCGCGAATTCTATACATCTCAACTCGATAACGGACTTTATTCTGCGGGAGTGATGCTGCCGTTGGGTAACATCGAAGCGGGCGCTACCGCAACGCTTACTGTGCCGCTGTACGCGGGCCCGGAAGAGCAGGACAATCTTTCAAAGCTGGCACCCGGGCTCGATCTAACCATCGATTATGGTTGGTTGACCGTAATTGCCGAACCAATATTCTGGTTTCTGAAATGGCTGCATCAATGGGTTCACAACTGGGGTGTGGCGATCATTCTCTTGACGATAACGATCAAAGCCTTGTTCTACCCATTGTCTGCTGCGAGCTACCGCTCGATGGCGCGTATGCGGGTGCTCGCGCCGCGGCTCGCAAAACTCAAAGACCAGTACGGTAACGACCGCCAGCGCATGAATCAGGCAATGATGGAATTATATAAAACAGAAAAAATTAATCCGCTTGGCGGTTGTTTGCCTGTTTTAGTCCAAATACCTGTTTTCATTGCTCTTTATTGGGTATTGCTGGCGAGTGTTGAGCTGCGGCATGCGCCGTTCATGCTGGGGATTGATGATTTAACTAAGCCGGCCATAATGGACGGTTTTGTTCTGTCCCCCTTTATATATTTTGTGCTGCCGGTGCTTATGGGCGCGACGATGATTTTTCAGACCTATCTGAATCCAATGCCGCCGGATCCCGTGCAGGCCAAGATCATGAAAATCATGCCGATTGCATTCAGCATAATGTTTTTCTGGTTTCCAGTGGGTTTGGTGCTCTACTGGTTGATCAACAATATTCTCTCGATCGCCCAGCAGTGGCAGATCACGCACGCCATGGAGAACCCCAAGCCGGCGCATGGTAAATGAGGTTGTAGCCGCTATAGCTACGCCCCCAGGTCGGGGCGGCATTGGGGTCGTGCGCATCTCGGGTCCCAACCTTGCGGGTATGCTGAACGTGTTGATCGCGCATAAGTTGGAGGCGCGCCACGCGACCCGCGCCGACTTTCTTAACGCCGACGGCAGCGTAATCGATCAAGGCCTGGCGCTTTATTTCCCCGCGCCGCATTCCTACACGGGGGAAGACGTCATCGAGCTGCAGGGACACGGCGGGCCGGTCGTGTTGCAGATGCTGCTGCAACGCTGTCTCGAACTCGGTGCGCGGATTGCCGAACCCGGCGAATTCACCAAACGCGCATTTCTCAACGATAAGCTCGATCTCGCACAGGCGGAAAGCGTCGCCGATTTGATTGATGCGTCCACCGCGCAGGCAGCGCGCTGCGCAGTGCGTTCGCTGCAGGGGGAGTTCTCCCATCAGATCGGCGCGATGGTGGACGCCTTGACCGAACTGCGCATGCTGGTCGAAGCTACCCTCGATTTTCCGGAAGAAGACGTGGAAATGCTCGAGCGCGGGAACGCGCGTTCCAAGCTTGAGCGTGTGCGCCAGCAATTGGCGCAAATTATCGCGGCATCGCGGCAGGGCAGGCTGTTGCGCGAAGGCATACAGGTTGTCCTGGCGGGCCAGCCCAACGTCGGCAAATCGAGCTTGCTGAATGCTCTGGCCGGCGCCGAGCGCGCGATTGTCACCGAAATCCCGGGCACGACGCGCGACGCGATACGCGAGACGATCAACCTGGGCGGAGTGCCGTTGCACGTTATCGACACCGCGGGCCTGCGTGAACCGC
>CANJHY010000045.1:0-28398 GCA_947474275.1 Betaproteobacteria bacterium | reverse complement strand
CGGCACCCCGGAGGCGCTGAAGATAGACCTCAATTACCCGGTGTCTTTAGGCGAGCAGTTCGACATCCTCATCAACGCCGGCACCGCGGAGCATATTTTCGACATCGGCCAGTTTTTCCGCACCGTGCACGATCTGACGTGTCCGGGCGGCCTGATGGTGCACGTGATGCCGTTTCGCGGCTGGCTGGAGCACGGCTTTTACAGTTTTAATTCGACTTTTTACTGGGACCTCGCGGCAGCCAACGGTTACACCATGCTCATCCATGGTTACGCCGAACTGAAACCGCCGCGGTTCATCGATCTCACTTACCGCAAGCAGATCTTGGAACTGGCAGTCGGCGGGCATCTCGGCAAAAACGCCACGCTATATGCGGTGATGCAGAAGCCCGCAACGGCAAGCGCATTTCGCGCGCCTATCCAGCATGTGTATGTGAATGCGGGCGGCTTCGCTGCGGAAACTCCCGCCGATTCCGGACGGGATGGAGTGGTTGCTGTGAAGCCGGGCTGACCATTGCGCGGCGGCCTCGAAAATTATCGTGCTAGTATGTTTGCCGTAGGCGCGATTCTTGCATTCGGTGGCGAAATCTCAATCGTAAAATGGAGTAAGCCTTGAAGCTATTTCGTGTTCATGCGGTCGTAGTGTGCGTTCTCGCGGGTTTGACATCGATATCCGCAGTGGCGCAGTCCGATTTCCCCAGCAAGCCGATGCGACTCGTGGTCGGCTTTACCGCTGGCGGTATATCCGACGTGCTCGCGCGAGCGCTCGGCGCGCGCCTGTCGGCGCAGGTCGGCCAGCAGGTCGTGGTCGATAATCGCGCCGGCGCCGGCACTACCATCGCGGCTGAACTGGTCGCCAAAGCACCGCCCGACGGCTACACGCTGTTCATGCAGGACATGACCACGCAGGCGATCAACGCCAGCCTCTACAAGAAACTTCCATACGATACGGTCAAGGACTTCACGCCGATCACGCTGGTGGCGGCTAGCCCGTTGATGCTGGTGGTGCATCCCTCGCTGCCGGTGAAGTCGGTGAAGGAACTGATCGCGCTCGGCAAGGCGAAGCCGGGGCAGATCCCGTTTGCGTCGTCGGGCAACGGCACGATCCTGCATCTCGCCGCCGAAACATTCAAAACCATGGGCGGCATCGACTTGATCCACGTGCCATACAAAGGCAGCGCCCAGGCGGTGCAGGCACTGCTGGCAGGCGAAGTCGCGGTGACGTTTTCCACCATGCCGCCGGCACTCGCCAACGTCAAAGCCGGTCGCCTGCGCGCTTTGGGCGTGACGACGCCCAAACGCAATGCGGCGGCGCCGGAGGTGCCGACAGTGGCAGAAAGCGGACTCAAAGGTTTCGACGTCGTGCTCTACAGCGGCGTGCTGGGGCCGGCGGGCCTGCCGGCTGCCGTCGTCGGCAAACTCAACGCCGAATTCATCAAGGCGGTCAACGCGGCCGAGGTGAAGACGGTCTACGCAAGCCTCGGCGTCGACGCGATTACCGATACGCCCTCCGAGTTCGCCGCGCACATCGCCGCCGACATCGACAAACTTGGCAAGGCGGTCAGGGCGTCGGGCGCGCGCGTCGACTGAGGATTGCACGACATGTCATCGAATCCACTGCCGCACCACGGGCGCTACGATTACTCGCCGATCACCGAGCGCAAGGACTACCACTGGCCCGGTGGCAAGCGCCTCGCATTCTGTCTGACGACCAATATCGAATGTTTCGCGTTCGGCAAGGGACGCGGCCACGACAACGCCAAGCACGGCGAGCCGCAGACCCATCGCAATTATTCGTGGCGCGACTACGGCAACCGCGTCGGCATCTGGCGCTTTTTCGATATGTTCGACGAAATGAAATTGCCCGCCGCGCACAACACCAATAGCTGGCTGTATGAAGAAGCGCCGCAGATTTTCGACGCCATCCGCCGCCGCGACGACGAAATCGTCGCCCATGGCCGCACCAATGCCGAGAATCTGCACGACTTCAAGTGGGAAGCGGATGAAGCGCGCGCGATCAAGGACGTGACCGACACCTTCACCCGCAACGAGGGCAAAGCGCCCAAGGGCTGGATGGGTGCCGGTACTTACGAAAATCCGACCACGCCCGACTTGCTGAAAGAAGCCGGCTATCAATACCTGATGGACTGGCCGTGCGACGACCAGCCGATCTGGATGCGTACGCGCGCGGGCCCGCTGCTGTGCGTGCCGTACCCGGCCGAGATCAACGATTCGCCTGCCGTGGTGCATCGCCAGCACAGCGCGCGCGAGTTCTGCGACATGATGGTCGACCAGTTCGACGAAATGATAGAGCAGAGCGCGCAGGCGCCGCTGGTCTGCAATATCTCCATCCATCCGTATGTGTTCGGCCAGCCGTTCCGTCTGCGCCCGTTGCGCGCGGCGCTGAAGCACTGCATCGAGCACAAGCTGAAAGACCGCATCTGGTTGTGCAAGCCCTGCGATATCAGCGATTACTGCTACACGCTGCCGCCGGGCATCATCCCGGGCAGCTAATGGCCTATAATTTGAGGCGCCGGTCTGCGTCTTGCGCTGGTGCCCGTTTTGCTTATGCCGAAGTGTATTTTCAGGAGTTCACAATCATGATCCATTCATTGGCGGTGCGCGCCGTTGCGGCGTGGGTATTGCTTACGGCGGCGGCGTTCGCGCAGGAATATCCGGGCAAGCCGGTGCGCGTGATCGTGCCGTGGGCGGCGGGCGGCTCGACCGATTCGATCGGCCGCATCCTGGCCGCCAAGCTGACCGAGTACACCGGCCAGCAGTTCGTGATCGACAATCGCGCCGGCGCCACCGGCACCATAGGGCACACGCTGGCGGCGAAATCGCCGCCCGATGGCTACACGCTGTTGGTGGGCAGCAACAGCACGTTTGCAATTGCGCCGCACCTTTACAAGACGCTGCAATACGATAACGATGCGGCGTTCGCGCCGGTTTCGCTGCTCGCCATCAGTCCGCAGATTTTGTCGGTGCATCCATCGATCCCGGCAAAAAACGTCAGGGAGCTGATCGCGCTGGCGAAGGCCAAGCCCGACGCGCTGGTATTTTCGTCGGCGGGTCCCGGCAGCACCAGCCATCTCGCCACTGAACTGCTGATGAATTCGGCCGGCATCAAGATGGTCCACATACCGTACAAAGGCGGCAGCCCGTCCGCACAGGCCTTGCTTGGCGGTGAAACCATGTTGTCCTTCGTCGATGTCATTACCGCATTGCCGTTTGCCAAGGTCGGCCGGCTGCGTCCGCTCGCCGCCAGCACGGCCAAGCGCTCGGCGATGATGCCCGATCTGCCGACCATCTCAGAATCCGGCTTGAAAGGTTTCGAATCGTCGACGACTTTCGCCGCCTTCGCACCGGCCGGCACGCCGCGTGAAATCGTCGCCAAGCTCAACAAGGAGTTGATCCGCGCGCTCGCCGCCGCGGACGTCAAGGAAAAGCTGTTCAACCAGGGCATAGAAACCGTCGGCAGTTCGGCCGAGGAATTCGTCGCCTATAACAAAGCGGAATCTGCCAAGTGGGGCAAGGTCATCCGCGAGCGCGGCATCAAGATCGAATAACCAAGGAGGGCCGTGGCATCCCGCTTTCGAGCGGCTGTTGCGCGGCATGAACATGATATTTGCACCGCGACTGAATCGCATCAAACATTCCCCGAGCAACGCTGCCACGCAGAAAGTGCGCGAGCTGCGCGCGCAGGGGCGCGACATCATAGGCCTCACCATCGGCGAGCCTGATTTCCCGACGCCTGACAACGTCAAGCGCGCAGTGGTCGAAGCGATGGCGCGCAACGATACGCGCTACACCACCGTCGACGGCACCGACGAAATGAAAGATGCGGTGCGCCTGAAATTCAAGCGCGAGAATGGCCTCGTCTACGCCCGCGACCAGATCACGGTCGCCAACGGCGCCAAGCAGATCGTGTTCAACGCGATGATGGCGACACTTTCGCAGGGCGACGAAGTGGTGATACCCGCGCCGTACTGGGTGTCGTACTGCGACATGGCGCTGGTCGCCGATGGCACGCCGAAGGCGGTCGAGTGCCGCGAAGACAAAGGCTTCAAGCTGACCGCCGAGCAACTCGAAGCGGCGATCACGCCGCGCACCAAGTGGCTGGTGCTCAATTCGCCGGGCAACCCGACCGGTGCTGCCTACAGCCGCAGCGAACTCGCGGCACTTGCCGGCGTGCTGCTGCGCCATCCCCAGGTGTGGATACTGACCGACGACATTTACGAGCACCTGCTGTTCGAAGACCGCGAGTTCGCCACCATCGCGCAGGTAGAACCAGAATTGTATGCGCGCACGCTGACGGTGAATGGCGTCTCCAAGGCCTACTCGATGACCGGGTGGCGCATAGGCTACGCTGGCGGGCCCAAGGAACTCATACGCAATATGGCGAAGCTGCAATCGCAAAGCACGTCCAATCCGTGTTCGATCAGTCAGGCCGCCGCCATTGAAGCGCTGACCGGCCCGCAGGAGTACGTGCATTTGCGCGCGCTCGAGTTCGAGCAGCGGCGCAACGTGGTGGTGCCCATGCTCAATGCGGCGCCGGGACTGACCTGCCGCATGCCCGAAGGCGCTTTCTACGCTTTCCCCAATTGCTCGGGCGTGCTCGGCAAGAAAACCCCGGACGGAAAAAAACTGGTCACCGAGCAGGATTTCGCGCTGTACCTGCTTGACAACGGCGTGGCCGGTATCCAGGGCGAGGCCTATGGGCTGAGCCCGTATATGCGTTTTTCCATCGCCACCGATCTCGCCACGCTGAAGGAAGCCTGCGGGCGCATTCAGCGCGCCTGCGCCGCCTTAACTTAAGGTGGACGCGGCAACTTCGCCTGGCGGCAGTGTGCCGCCGCTGCTGTTTACTCCGCTTGCGCTGCGCGGGCTCACGGTGCGCAACCGCGTCGTCGTATCGCCGATGTGCCAGTACTCGTCGGCAGAGGGCGGGCCGACCGACTGGCACCTCGTGCATCTCGGCAAGTTCGCGCTCGGCGGCGCGGCCGTCGTGTTCTGCGAAGAAACTGCGGTTGAAGAGCGTGCGCGCAAAACCTATGGTTGCGCCGGTATCTACGCCGACCGTTTTACGCCCATGTATCACCGCATCACGGATTTCCTGCGCCAGAATGGCTCCATCCCCGCCATCCAGCTCGGCCATGCGGGACGCAAGGCATCGTGCGGTCCGCCGTGGACGAATTTCAAGCCGCTGACTGATGAAGACGCGAAGAACGGCATGCCGCCCTGGCGCGGCGTGTCGCCGAGCGCAATCCCGCCGCGCGCGGACGCGCCGGCGCCGCTCGAAATCTCTGCGGATGACATCAAGACGATATTGACGGCATGGCGCGAAGCGGCGCAGCGCAGCCTCAACGCGGGTTTCGATATCTGCGAAATCCACGGCGCACACGGCTATTTGATCCACCAGTTTTTGTCGCCGCTCGCGAACAAGCGCAGCGACGCCTACGGCGGCGATCTCAATGGCCGCATGCGTTTCGCGCTCGAAGTCGCTGAAACGGTGCGCGCGGTGTGGCCGCAGGACAAGCCGCTGTTCTTTCGCGTCTCGGCGGTCGACGGCGACGGCGGCGCGTGGGACATGGACGATACCGTCGTGCTGGCCGGTGAACTCAAGAAGCGCGGCGTCGACGTGGTGACGTGTTCATCGGGCGGCATCAACGGCCCGCTCAACATGGCGATCGTGCCGCGCACGCCGGGCTACCAGGTGCCGTATGCGGAGCGCGTGAAGCGCGATACGGGAATGATGACGTGCGCGGTCGGCCTGATCACCCAAGCGCGGCAGGCGGAAGACATACTGCAGCGCGGGCAGGCCGACCTCATCGCGCTCGCACGCGAACTCATGTACAACCCCAACTGGCCGGTGCACGCAGCGAAGGAACTGGGCTATAACGATTACCTCGAACTGCTGCCGCCTGCTTACTCGTGGTGGCTGAAACGGCGGGAACAGATTCGGGCCTTGAGTGGTGGGAAATAGGGATTTGTCATTCTGGCTTTCGCCAGAATGACGGCGAACAGAATAGGTGCAAGTTAAGGATGACCATGCGCAACAAGCAATCGTTCAGCGTCAGCTCGATCGGCCACGTCAAATGCCCGGTGACCGAAATGTCGCAGGGCGGCTGGGCGAAAATCGACTCCGAGATACACCTCGATCCGCAGCTGGCAAACGGCCTGCAGGGACTCGAAACCTTCTCCCACATCCTCGTCATATTCTTTCTGGACAAGGCGCTGGGCTTCGACCCGGCGAAGCAATTGCTGCGCAAGCCGCGCGGCCAGGAGCACATGCAGGAGGTGGGCGTGTTCGCGCAACGCACCAAGTACCGGCCGAATCCGCTGGCGATCACCGCGGTGCAATTGCTCGGCATCGAGGGCAACGTGGTGAAAGTGCGCGGGCTCGATGCGCTCGACGGCACGCCGGTGCTCGACATCAAGCCGTACATGCCGCCGTTCGACCGCATGGAAAACGTCAAGACGCCGCCGTGGATGGAGCTTTTCATGGACGGTTATTTTTAGAGGCCTCAAAAACTGTTTGGAACCGCCGATATACACCGATGAACGCAGATAAGATCAAGGGACTTGAACTTGATTGGGGAAAGGTCTGGAATTGTATCGGCGTTAATCGGCGTATATCGGCGGTTGCTTGTCGGTGTTGTATTTTTGAGATGGGTAATAGTTTGATTTTTTGATTGGAAATTGTTGTGATCAAAGTAAAGAAGACGCGTGACCGCGTGCGCATCGCGGTCGACATCGGCGGCACTTTTACCGACGGCCTCGCCGTCATTTCCCCGGGCAACCGTATCTGGGTCGGCAAGACCTTAACGACACCGGACGATCCGGGCGAAGCGGTGACCACCGTGATGGTTGACCTGCTGAAGCAGATCGCCGCGGCACGGGGCGACGGCAAGCGCGACGTCGATGACGTCGTGCACGGCACGACGCTCGTCACCAACACGCTGATCGAGCGTAAGGGCGCGCGCACGGGTCTGGTCGTCACGCAAGGCACGCGCGACGTGCTGACCATCGCGCGTGAAATCCGCTACGACCTGTATGACCTGAACCTTGAAATCCCGCAGCCGCTGGTGGCCGAAGACAAGCGGCTGGAAGTCGATGAGCGGCTCGACGTGAGCGGCAGCGTCGTCAAACCCCTGGCGCAAGCCGAACTCGATGGCCTGCTCGACCAGCTCGGCACGCTCGACATCGAAGCGGTTGCAGTCTGCCTGCTGCACGCCTATGTGAATGACGTGCACGAGAAGCAGATCGCAACCGCGGTGAAAAAACGGTTTCCCAAGCTGGCGATTTCGATCTCGTCGGGCATCGCGCGCGAGATCCGCGAATACGAGCGTATGTCGACGACCGTCGCCAACGCATACGTGCAGCCGCTGATGACCGAGTATCTGAACCGGCTCGACCAGCGTGTGCACGAACTCGCCCCCGGTGCGCCGCTGAAGATCATGGTTTCCAGCGGCGGCTTTACTTCGGGCAAGGCGGCCGCCGACACGCCCATCCTGCTGCTCGAATCCGGGCCGGCCGGCGGCGTGCTGTCGGCGCTGAATACTGCGCGCAACACCGGCATTTCCGAAATCCTCGCGTTCGACATGGGCGGCACCACGGCGAAAGCCTGCGTGGCAGTCGGCGGTGAACCGCTGATCGCGCACAGTTTCGAATGCGCGCGCGTGTCGCGTTTCAAGCGCGGCTCCGGCCTGCCCATATTGATACCGAGCATAGACCTGATCGAAATCGGCGCCGGCGGCGGCTCGATAGCGCACGTCAACGATCTCGGTTTGCTCAACGTCGGGCCGGAATCGTCCGGGGCAGTGCCGGGGCCTGCGTGCTATGGACTTGGCGGCACAGGTGCCACGGTGACGGATGCCGATCTCATGCTCGGCTATCTCAATCCGGACAACTTCCTCGGCGGCGAGATGAAATTGCGCACCGATCTCGCGCAGGCCGCGTTGCAAAAGCTCGCGACCAAACTCAAATTGACCGCAACCGAAGTGGCGTGGGGCATCTGCAACATCGTGAACGAAAACATGGCTGCTGCCGCGCGTATACATATAGCGGAGAAAGGCCACGACCCGCGCAGTTTCGCGATGGTGGCAACCGGCGGTGCAGGTCCCGTGCACGTCGTGGAAGTCGCGCGCAAGCTGATGATCCCGCGCGTGCTGGCCACCATAGCGGCGGGCGCTGGATCCTGCCTTGGTTTGCTGGCGGCACCTGCGCGCGTTGACCGCTCGTGGTCGAATCCGACACTGGTTTCTGCAATCGACTGGAAAAAAGTGGCTAATGCAGTCGACGATATGCGCGCCGATGCCGAAGAGGAATTGAGTTCCGCGGGCGCGCGCGATGCCAGCCTCAAGTGGTGGATAGGCGCCGAGATGCGCTACGCGGGCCAGGGCCACAATGTGTCGGTCACGCTGCCGTGGCGTAAAGTGAATGCCGCGATGTCGCCGGCGCTGATCCGGGAATTTGAGCGCAGTTACCGCCAGTTCTACGGCCACCTCGTGCCGGGCGCGGCACCCCAGGTGATTACGTGGCGCCTGACCGGACGCTCGGTCGTGAAAAACCACCGTTTTACCTGGGGCGACTCACGCGCCGGGACCAAGCCCGTCATGCGCGGCAAACGCTCCATCTTTCATCCGCTCAAGCAGAAATTCCAGCCGGTGCCGGTGTACGACCGCTATTCGCTGAAGCCCGGCACCCGGCTCGCCGGCCCCGTCATCCTGGAAGAGCGCGAATCGACTTTGGTGGTGCCGATCGCCGCCGAAGTGAAAATACTCGCCGATTACACGGTATCGGTAACGATCAAGGAATTTACATGAAAAAAATGAAACTCGATCCCGTCTCGCTGGAAATCCAGTGGAAGCGCCTGGTCAGCATGGTCGACGAGGCGTCCGCCGCATTCGTGCGCACCTCGTTTTCCGTGCTGGTGCGCGAAGCGAACGATTTCGCGGTGGTGCTGACCGACGCTGAAGGCCATTCGATCGCGCAGTCGGTGCTGTCCATCCCGTCGTTCATCGGCACGCTGCCGGCGACGGTCAAGCACTTCCTCAAAAAATTTCCGGCGCGCACGCTGAAACCCGGCGACGTGATGATCACCAACGATCCGTGGATGGGCACCGGCCACATCCACGACGTCAACATCGCGATGCCGATATTCCATAAAGGCAAAATCATCGCGTTCGCTGCGGTGGTGAGCCATATGCCGGACATCGGCGGGCGCATCCGCAACGCGGGCATCCGTGACATTTTCGAGGAAGGCCTGCAGATCCCGCAGCTGAAACTCATCAACGCCGGCAAGCCCGACCAGGGCCTGCTCGACATGATAGGGCAGAACGTGCGCGTGCCCGAGCAGACGCTGGGCGACATCTGGGCGCAGGTCGCTGCATGCAAAATGCTGGAAGAACGCCTGCAGCCTTTGTTGCGCGACATCGATCTCAACGCGCTGGGCATTGAAATTCGCCGCCGTTCCGAAGCTGCGATGCGCAAAAGCATACGCGCGGTGCCGGACGGCGTGTACCACGCGCAGACCCAGCACGACGGTTTTGAGGAACCGATATTGATCAATTGCACGATTACGGTCAAAGGTGAGAAGCTCGCCATCGACTACACGGGTTCGAGCGCGCAGGTGCCGCGCGCGGTCAACGTAGTGCCGATTTACACGTTCGCTTATTCGGCGTTCGCGGTGAAGGCGCTGCTGTGTCCCGACGTGCCGAACAACGAAGGCAGTTTCACGCCGATCACGACTTCGGCGCCGCTCGGCTCGATTTTCAACCCGACATATCCGGCGGCAAGCGGCGGGCGCGGCATGATAGGCCACATGATGGTGCCGGCGATCATGATGGCGCTCGCTGACGTGTTGCCGGAACGCGCGATTGCCGAAGGCTCTTCCAACTCATCGATCACCGTCACCGGTGAACACCAGGGCCGTCCCTATGCCGCAGTCAACTTCATGAACGCGGGGCAGGGCGCGACCAAGTACCGCAACGGTTACACCATGCTGTCGTTTCCGTCGAACCTCTCCAACACGCCGATCGAGGTTTTCGAGCAGATGGCGCCGCTGCGTGTGATCGAACGCAGCATACGGCGCGGCAGCGGCGGCCCCGGCAAGCATCAGGGCGGCAACGGGCTGCGTTTCGAAGTCGAGGTGGTGGCCGATTCGCCGATGATGGCGTCGATGATCATGACGCGCTTTCGCACCGCACCGCAGGGCATATTTGGCGGCAATGCGGGCAAGGTCGGCGCCCTGCTGCTGAACGGCGAGCCGATCAATCCCGCCGACCACTGGGTGCTGAAAAAAGGCGACCGCGTAGTGATGGAGACCGCGGGCGGCGGCGGCTACGGGAAAACCTAGGGAAGCGCTTATCCCAGTCCGTTCGTGCTGATGTATAGAAGCACGTGCTTGGCTGGCACAACGTTCACCCTTCGATACCTCAGGGCAAACGGGCGAGGTTCCTACTTGAGTAAGCCGATGACGCGCATGTACTTCTGCACGCCCGGGTGGATGAGATTGACGTCGGGCGCCGCGGCCAGTGTGTTGGCGAGCGTCGATTCGCGCGCCTGCTCGAGCCTTTCGCCTATCGCGGCTGCGCCCTGGTGCAGCGCGCTGGCCATGCGATAGGCGACGTCGTCCGGCAGCGTCGGCCGCGCCAGCACGAACGACCACGATCCCACGGTGGCGATGTCCAGCGGTTGCCGCGGATAGCTGTTGGCGGGCAGCGTGATCGGCTTGATGAAAGTGTATTTGGCCGTGATGCGCTGGATTTCTTCGTCGTTCGGCGCAATGAAGCGCGCGCCCGCCGGTCCGTTGGCGACTGCGTTAAAGCCCGGCCAACCCACGCCACCGCCCCACAGTGCCGCTGCGCGCCCGTCGAGCACCATGGCCGGGCCGTCCGCCGCCTTGTCGAGCAACTTGGGCTGAAAGTCCGCGTTCATGTCGAGCCCCATGCCGTCCATCACGTAGCGCGCGAGCACGATGAAGCCGGAGCCGGCAGCGCCCCATGCGATGGGCTTGCCTTTGAGGTCGGCGATGGTTTTGTACGGGCTGTCGGCGCGCACGATGAACATGCCCGAGTTCGAGTACATCGCATTCAATATGCGCAAATCGGTCGGCGCGCGGCCGATGCCGGCAATCGCTTCGTAAAAAACTTCGCCGCTGACCTGGCCGGTATCGAGCTTGCCTGCTTCTAGCAGCGGCACGTTCTCCGTGCTGCCCTTGGTATTGGTCGGCCGCACCGACAGCGTCAGGTCAATTTCGTTGATGGTCGCGGCGTACGCTTCGCCGTAAACCGGAAAGCCGCCCCCCGGTGTGGCGGTGCCGTGCTGGACGACGGTGTTGACTGCTGTGCTCATGACCGGCACCCCGCGTGACGCTGTGCGCTACCTGTCTGCAGTGTTTCTTGCGACTGATATGCTTTCAAATTATTGATCCTCTTTTTGGCATAAAACCTGCGCCTCTGCTTTGATACGCATCATTTTCGACGCGTTGCTTTGCGTGCGGCCGTGCGACGTCCCGCTTCAGACGGTAATGCATCGAGCGCATCGCCGTTTTTCAGTATCGTGTCGGCGGTGAAGCGCACGTGCGCCTGCAGCAGCCGCACGGCTTTTGGGGTGTCGCCGTCGATGGCGGCTTGCATGATGGCGCGATGGCCATCGGTATCGTTCCTGAGCGGGAAGACTTGTTTAAACGCAAGCTGGTGGTAACGATACGATTGATCGGCGAGTTGCATGCAGAAGTTCAGCAGCCAGCGCGAGCCGCAGGCGGCGATCAGGCTGCGGTGAAAGTCGCGGTGCAGCGGCTCCCACGCGGGGTTCGCCTTGTATTGCGCGCGGCTGGTGGAGCGCGGCGTGCGTGACAAGCGGTGAAACGCAAGTACCATGCCTTCCTCCCACGCGGCGGAACGCGCCGCGATCGACTCGGCGAGCGCGGCTCCTTCGACGAGGCAGCGCGTCTTCGTCAGTTCGCGCAGGTCAGCCGCGCTGACCGCGGCGACCAGAAAGCCGCGCTGATCGCGGCGCTCGACCAGGCCGTCGGAGGAAAGCCGGTTGAGCGCCTCGCGCAGCGGGATGTGCCCGGTGCCGTAGCGCTTGCCGAGAAACTCGATGCGCAGCTTGTGTCCCGGCTTGAGTTCACCCGCGAGAATATCGGTACGCAGGCAGTCGTAGACGGTGCTGGCGAGCGTGGTGGGCGAGCGCTTCGCTGCAGCCGCTGTTGTCGTATTGACTATGGGAACGCGTTTGGATTTTGGCATGTGGATGTGGGGCGGCGCCCCGCGAAGCACGCTCAGCATCCCGCCGGCAACGGCGGCAGGTCGCAGAAGCGTTCCGGATTGGATTATTGCATGTCAGCCTGGAATGAGGTGGCGAATTGGTCCGGCACGTTCAGGTGTGCGGCGTTTATCACTCGATTTTCAAGTCGGCCGCCTTCGCCGCATTGCCAAAGCGCACCATGTCGTCATGCATGAATTTTTCGAAAGCGGCACCGGCCAGCAGTCCCGGTTCGCCGCCTGCGTCGAGCATCTTTTCGCGGAGAGTGTCCATGGTCAGTACGGCGGCGAGAGCCGCCGTGACTTTTTCCGTGATTGCCGCCGGCGTACCGCGTGGCATGAGCAGTCCGCTCCAACCGACGCTGCGATATCCGGTGACCCCTGCTTCCTCTATGGTAGGGACCTGCGGCAGCTGTGGCGCGCGCCGCTCGCCACCCACGCCGATCGCTTTGATGCGTCCGGCGCGAATCTGGCCGAGCACCGCCGGCATGGGTGTAATCATGTATTGGGATTCGTTGGCGATAATGGCGACCACCGCCGCACCGCCACCCTTGTAGTGTATCGGCACGGTTTTGATCCCGGCCAGCATGCTGAACAACGCGCCGGCCAGATGGCTCGCCGAGCCCGGCCCCGCGGTGGACATATTGATCTGTCCGGGTTTCGCTTTCGCAAGCTCGATGAATTCCTTCGCGGTGCCGACGCGCAGACCCGGCGCGATGACGAATACGTTGTGCGATACCGTGTAACGGGCGAGCGGCACGAAATCGCGAAACAGGTCGTAGTCGAGTTTCCGGAACGCGAACGGCGCGATCATCTGCGGGCTGCCGACGCCGACCAGCGTGTAGCCGTCCGCCGCCGCCGCTGCGCCGATTGCCATGCCGATAGCGCCGCCGGCGCCGGGCCGGTTGTCGACGACCAGCGACCGGCCCAGCGCGTCGCCGAGCAATGGCGCCAGCACGCGAATATTCGTATCGACGGAACTGCCGGCCTCCTGCGCTATCACCACGCGAATCGGCTTGACCGGGTAAGCCGCGGCCGAATCCGCTGTGGCCAGCGGCGGGGCGGCGATACCGATGGCGAGCGCCGACGCCCGACCGGCCACGACGATTGTTCTGCGCAACATGGACATTAAAAAAATATATATTTTTGTTATAGTGCCGATATCATAGATAATGATTAGTGAGCCCGCAAGGGTGATGTTCAATCCGACATATTTGGCCGAAAGGAGTAACGACATGGCGCGCATCAGCTACATCCACCCCGAAGACATCCACGACCCGGAGATGAAGGACTGGTTGACGGATGCCATCAACACCGGCAAGCCAGGCCCCGAAAACCAGGCGATTCGCGCGCACAACAAGGTCGTGATGCGCTCCTTCACGATGCTGATCAGGACGATGCGCGAGCAGGGCGTGCTCGAACCCGAATTGCGCGAGCTCATGCGCGCGCGCATCGCGACTTCGTGGGGTCCGATGTTCAGCACCGATTGCCATTATTGAGGGGAAATGAATACCGCACAGTTTGTGCGGGTTCAGGGCCACCGGATGTCGCTGCTGGACGAGAAGCAGTCGTTTCTAAGTTCGGATGAGTTCACGGCACGCGAGAAAATCGCGCTGCGCTACTGCGACGCCATCATGCGCAATCCGACGCGCGCCGACGACGCGATGTGGGAAGAATTGCACGCCGAATTCACCGAGCCTGAACTCGTCGAACTCGGCCATTACATCGGTTTCATGTCCGGCGGGCAGCGCTGGCTATTGACGCTGCACACGCAACATGGCGAACTCGCCGCCGAAATGGGACAGCGCGCCGCCGCGAAACCAGCCAAAGAACCCGCGTCCGCAGTGAAGTAGGCAGGCGGGCGTGGCTACCTGGCGGGCAGGCGGACGCTCGCCAGGTCGGCCCCGACCACCGTGTTGCCGGTGAACCCGCCTGCCTCGGCCGCCTTTCGATAGTCGTCTTCGGTCAGGGCGCCGCCCGGTACCTTGTAGAAACCCTGGGTGGGCGCGCCGACCGGCGGTATCAGGTGAACGAGCACGAGGTGCTTCGCACCCGCACGGCTTGCCATCGCACCCAGATCGGTCGCGGTGCTCTGACGAAAGTAAAACGGCGCGGGCATGCCGCTGCCTTTGTCCGGTGCCATGGCCGGGTGTATCGCGGAGTGCACGATGATATCGGCACCCGCTGCCAGCTTTTCGACCTGCTCGGAAGTCGATGCGGCGCGCGGCGGCGCCGGTACATCATTCCCGGCGTCGCCGCCGACCACCACGCTGCCGGCGGGCGTGTCCACGCGGTACGAAGCGTGACCGGGGATGTGGCTTGAGCGGATCGCACTCACTTTCACGTTGCCTGCTGACCACACGACCTGCGGCTCGTTCTTCGGTTCGAACGCCATGATGCGCGTCAATTCGGCCGGTCCGCCGGTCGGGCGCGTTTTGTCCTCGGCGTAGCGCTGCGCGATCTCTCCCGACTGCACGTAGGCATCGGCAATGTGCGCAGCGAACTTTGCGCAGCTCACGGAGTATCCCTGCGGCGCGGCGGCATCGGCGCTGCAGACCACGTCGAGCTTCGGTCCCTGGGGGTTGTAGTGCCAGCGCAACTGCATGATGTCGGCAAAGCCATCGACGTGGTCCGAGTGCATATGCGTGAAGAATATGGCATTGAGCTGGCCTGGCGTCACGCCGACCTGTGACAGCCGCACGCTCGTCGCTCGGCCCGCGTCGAATTGCAGGCGTACCGCGCTGCAGTTATCGTTGTCATCCCCATAGCGCACGAGCGTTCCGGGTCCGGCCATGCCGCCGAAGTTCGGCGGCCCGCCGCCCGCGCCCGTCACCGTTACCGTCAGGCATGGTGCCGCCTGGGTGGCAGGTACCCAGGCGAATAGCGAAGCGCCCACGACGAATGTGGCAGCAGCCAAGGTTTTCCAGTTCATGCGAATGTCTCCTCTCTTTGGTGGTGCGCTGGCCGTCGGGAAGGATGTGGCCCCGAACATTGATCCGTGGTGGCGTGTCAGCTTCCAGCCGCTTCGAATTTCGCCATCAGGTCGTAGCCGAGCGCGCCGCGCGCGATGCCGATGTTCACCATGGTCGCGGTTTTCAGCGCGTCCGCAACCGGTTTTGAAATCAGCAGGCGCTTGTACTGGCCGTCGGGCATTTTCACCTTGAGGTGCCAGCGGTCGCCCTTGCCTTCGTCGACGCCATCGATTTCCGCCTTGATGGTGCGGTCGGGCGGCGCCGCGAACGTCCGGTTGATATAGGAAACGGAGGAGGTGGTTATCAGGCCCAGCACCAGCGCGGCCAGCCACGGCAGACGGTACGACCCGGTAAATTTGAGCGTGAACTTGCCGCCGAAAGTGAATGTCCAGCACAGAAAGCCGAGCAGCGTGCCGGTAAAAAATGCCGCCGTAAAAAACGGCCAGCCGTCGAGCACGTTGTCGAAATGCGGACCTTCGCGCACCAGCACGACACCGGCAATGAACAGCACGGCGAGCAGCAGTCCGTTGAGGACTTTCTCGTCGCGCGATGGCGCCGCGGCCGGTTCGCTCATGCGGCGAGGCGCGCCAGTCCGCGTGTGAGGTCGGCGATCAGGTCGTCGGTGTCTTCGAGCCCGATATGCAGGCGGATCAGCGGCCCGCCGGGGCTCCACTTCGTCGCCGTGCGTCCTTTCGCCGGGTTCGCGCGGATGCACAGGCTTTCGAACCCGCCCCAGCTTGATCCGATGCCGAAGAGTTTGAGTTCGTCGATCATGTCGGCGACCGCATCGTCGGGCACCGGTTTGAGGACGACGCCGAACAGTGACGCCGCACCCGTGAAATCGCGTTTCCACAGCGCGTGGCCGGGATCGCTTTCCAGCGCCGGATACAGCACGCGCAGCACTTCGGGCCGCTTCTCAAGCCAGCGCGCGACCTTCAGTGCACTTTGCTGCTGGTGGTGCATGCGCACACCTATCGTGCGCAGACCGCGCAGCGCCAGGTAGCAGTCATCGGGGCTCACGCAGTAGCCGAAATCGGCGACCGCGCGGCGCACCGGCAGCCAGTTTTTTTCATTGGTGACGACCAGCCCCATCAGCGCGTCGGAGTGGCCGACGATGTACTTGGTGCCGGCGTGTATCGACACGTCGACGCCGTACTCGAACGAGCGGAAGAAATACGGCGTGCCCCAGGTATTGTCAGCGAGCACCGGGATGTTTTTGGCGTGTGCGGCGGCGGCGATGGCTGGCAGGTCCTGCATCTCGAACGTGAGCGAGCCCGGTGCTTCGCAGTACACGGCAGTGGTGTTGGGGCGGATCAGTCTGGCGATAGTGCCGCCCACCAGCGGATCGTAATACTCGATTTCGACACCGAACGGTTTTAAGCGTTTTTCGCAAAAGTTGCGCGCGGGTCCGTAGACCGAATCGACCATCAGGATGTGGGCGCCCTGTTTTGCGTAAGGTACGAGCGCGACGACGATGGCGGCGAGTCCGGAAGGAACTGCCACCGCTGCGTAGCCGCCTTCTAGCTGTGCGACAGCCTCTTCGAGCGCAAACGTGGTCGGCGTGCCGTGGACGCCATAGCGCATGGATTTGTAATTGTCGGGATCGCGGTTCTCGTAGGTTTCAACGTCGGGAAACAACACCGTCGAGCCGCGGAACACCGGCGTGTTGACGAGCCCGGCGTAGCGCTGCGGGTCGCGCCCGGCGTGCGTCGTGATGGTGTCGCGCTTCATATTTTTCTTGTCTATCATGTTGATCTCTATTCGGCCTGGATGTTGGCGGCTTTTACGACTTCGGCCCAGCGTTTGAGTTCGAAGTCGATCACTTTGCGGAACTCCTCGGGAGTAGAAGAGATCGCCTCGAGCGAAAACGTCGCGAAGCGTTCGCGGGTTTGCGGCTGGTTGACCGCCTTGACGATCTCGCGGTTCAGCACTGCGAGGATGGCCGGCGGCACGCCAGTCGGCGCGAGCACGCCGTTCCAGTTCTCGCCTTCGACGCCTTTGACGCCGGCTTCCGCCATGGTCGGCACGTCGGGTATTGCGGCCGAACGTTTTTTGCCGGCGATGCCGAGCCCGCGCAGGCGCCCGGCCTGAATATTGGGCACTGCAGCCGGCATGGTGCTGATCGCGGTCTGGATCTGGCCGGCGACGGCGTCGGCTACCGCGGGGCCAGTGCCCTTATATGGAACAGGATTGAGTTTGATGCCGGCGCGCAGCTGGAACAGTTCGCCGACCACATGCGTGGTCGCGCCGACGCCGCCATGACCGAGCGTGATTTTGCCGGGCTGCGCCTTCGCCATGGCGATGAATTCCGCCATGCTCGCTACCGGCACCGATGGATGCATGACCAGTATCGCCGGAGAAGTTGCCACCATGGACACCGGCACGAAATCCTTTGCCAGATCGTAGCCGACGTTTTTGTTGACTGCGGGATTGATGGTGACCGGCAAGTCGGTATACAGCAGCGTGTAGCCGTCAGGAATCGCGCGCGCGGCGAGCTGGGTACCCAGCATGCTGGCCGCGCCTGGTCGCGTATCGATGACGACGGTGGTGCCGAGCTGCTCGCCGAGCTTGATGCTCATGATGCGCGCGGAGATTTCCGAGCCGCCACCCGGCGCCCACGGCACTATCATGCGGATCGGCTTGTTCGGATAAGTCTCGGCGGCGTACGCCGCGCCTGCGGCCAGCACGAGGAGCGCTGCCAGAACTTTGCGTAACTTTGTCATTGCGGCCTCTGGGAGAAAAGCAATATGCCTTCGAGCATCACGTTCGCCGCGAGCAAAGCGGACATGCCGCCGACGTCATGCGGCGGGCTGATGGTATTGACGTCCATGGCGACGACGTTGAGGCCGCCGATGCCGCGCAGTATCGCGAAACCTTCGCGCGCGGTAAGGCCGCCCCACGACGGCGCACACACGCCGGGCGCGCACGACGGGTCGAATACATCCATGTCGAAGCACAGGTAGACCGGGCGGCCGGCGCACTTGTTGCGGATGTGCGCGACGAGTCCCGCGATGCCCATCTTTTCGATGTCGCGCATCAATATCGTTTCGTAACCGAGCTTGTCGGAATGGGCGAGACTGCCCTGCATGCGGAAAGTGCCGCGGATGCCGGCGTGCAGCGAGCGCGACACGTCGACGAGGCCCTCCTGTGCTGCGCGTGTGAAAGCGGTGCCAGTGTCGTGTCCGGTTTCGGGGAAAGGATTGCTGTCGGTATGCGAATCGATATGCAGCGCGACGAGATCGGGGAATTTTTTGTGCACCGCGCGGATCTGCGGCAGCGTGCCCGCACCGTCGCCGCCCATCGTCAGCGGCAGCGCGCCGCTGTCGAGCACGGCGCCGATCACGCGTTCGATCTTCGCAAAGGCGTCTTCGATCTGGCCGGGCACGACATCGACGTCGCCCCAGTCGGCAACCTGCAACTTGGCGAGCGGATCGAAATCGAAGTCGGGCGGATTGAACGGGCGCAGCAACTGCGATTGTTCGCGGATCGCCGCGGGGCCGAGGCGCGCGCCGACGCGGATGGGATGGGCGCCGCAATCGAACGGAATGCCGACCACACCCACGCGCGAAGCGGCGCGTTCCTGCGGGCCTGGCACGCGCATGAACGGCAGCGTACGGCGCAACGGCAAATCGGCAAGGTCAATGCGGGGCAAGGCGGTACTCCCGGGAGATAGGGAAGGTGGAAGGCGGACGGCTACTTGAGTAAATATACCACGCTGCCTAGCGCGGCGCGGCCAACTTCAGGCGCAGCAAAGACCTTAAGTCGTCATGGTAGAAAATCGTCCGGCGAACTTCCCGTGATGAGGTTTTCCATCTCGGCAAAGACCTTGTCGAAACTGAATACCGCGTCGGGGCCAATGGGTGACCCCCGTCGCGTGAATTCGCCTGTGCTTGCGGTCAATCGGCCCGCGCGCCGGTCTGGCGAATCACTGGACCCCACTTGTTGAGCTCGACCTTGATGAAGCGCGCGAACTCCGCCGGGGTGCTTCCCACCGGTTCGGCGCCAAGCTCTGCGAAGCGTGCCTGCGTTTCGGCCGCTGCGATGTATTTAACCAGCGTGGCGTGCAGCAGCGCAATAATTTCCCTCGGCAGTTGCGCAGGCGCGGCAAGGCCCTGCCACGACGTTGCTTCGTAGCCAGGCACGCCGGCTTCTGAGATCGTGGGCACATCAGGCAATACAGGCGAACGCCTCATGCCCGCAACACCCAGTGGGCGCAACTTACCCGACTTGATGAAAGGTAGCAGAGGCGGCAGTCCCGAGAACTGCATGTGCGTCTGCCCGGCAAGAAGGTCCGTCAGTGCCGGGCCTGATCCTTTGTAAGGTACGTGCACGATGTCCACCGCCGCCATGCTGGCGAAGAGTGCCCCCGCGAGATGCGGCGTTCCGCCCACTCCCGAAGACGCAAAGTTGTAGGTGCCGGGACTGGCCTTCGCCAGCGAGATTAGATCCTTTACCGAGCGTGCCGGAAGCCCGGGATTCACGGCGAGCACGACCGGCACCGAAGCGATGAGAGAAATCGGCGTGTAATCATCGATCGGGCGGTAACCTACTTTCGTATAAAGACTCGGATTGATGACGAGCGGCGGTACCGCCATCAGCAGCGTGTACCCGTCGGCAGCCGAACGCGCGACCACTTCATTGCCGATGTTGCCGCCGGCGCCGGGACGATTGTCGACGATCACCGGCTGGCCGAAAGCTGCAGTCAAGCGCTGCGCGACCAGGCGCGCGAGGATGTCGGTCGTGCCGGCCGGCGCTAGCGGAACAACGAGACGAATCGGACGATCAGGATAGCGCGCCGCGTGCGCATACGGCTGCGACATGCCAAGCGCGAGCACGACCAGTACATTACGTTGCAAATGTGTGTGTCCTGTCATTTCTTACCTGTGTCGTCATGTCGGTTCTCATGATTACATCCTTAAAGCTAGAGTTGCAACTTGCAGCCTATAGGGTCAGTTCTTGACATTACACTTATCCAGGAGTTGTTGCAGCGACGCCGGGATTTTCTGCGTTTCAATTGCGCGCTGGATCTTTGATATTCGCGATGATGATACATTGCCGTGCCTTGCGACTTCCCGCAATGGCAAATTTGCTACCCGCCGCAGCAAGTAAACCCGCGCCTGAAAACTCTCCTGATGGCGACGAGAGCGCAGCGTCTTCTCGTCTTTAATTTCATAGGTCGATAGCACTGCCTGCGTCAGAGTCGGGGCGGTCGGGCGTGTGTGTGCCCGCGCTCGCGTGAAGCGGTCAAAGTGCGTCGGAGCGAGGTGATTCGGGTCGATTCAGGGGGCGAATGGCCATCGGGAGAGGGGGATTTTCACCAAACACCGCGCGATTGACCGCTTGTCGGGCCGGCGATATATTCGCGGGCAGTCAAAAGAAGCGCTTAAATTTCCTATTCGCCAGCATGATGAATGGAACTCCCCGCGCAAAGCCCACTCTTAAACGGTAATCAGAATGCCAAAAAACACTGCTGCGAATTTGATTGCGCTACAGCATTTCGATAGACGCAAATGGATGTTTGCCTCCGGTGCGCTGGGCGCAGCGGCGATGTTCGCGCCGTGGATGTCGCGTGCGCTCGCGCAAGGTCAATCGATCCTCAACGTCTTGCCACGTTTCGCACTGGTGATCGGCAACACCAAATATGCAGATGCGCCGTTAAAGAACCCCGGCAATGACGCAAAAGCGATCGCGAATGAATTGCAAAAGCTCGGGTTCAAGGTTGATCTGAAACTGGACACCAGCCGCGTTCAACTCGCCAACGCCGTCGACACCTTTTGCGCCAACCTGACAAAAACGAAAGGCGTTGGACTTTTTTATTATGCCGGGCACGGCGCACAACTCGGCTGGCGCAATTACCTGATCCCGGTGGATGCGGCCATCGAGAAACTCGAAGACATGAAAGCGAAAACGGTTGATCTGGGCGCGCTGCTCAACGGTCTGACCAAGGCGCATAACGCGATGAACGTCATCATTCTGGACGCCTGCCGCGACAATCCGTTCGGCACCAAAGTGCCAATCGAACAAAAAGGGCTTTCGCAATTCGATGCGCCGCCGGGTTCGCTGATCGCATACGCCACCTCGCCTGGCAATACCGCCGGCGACGGCGAAGGCGTCAACGGTCTTTACACCGAAAATCTGTTGCGCGAAATTGCCACGCCAAACGCAAAAATAGAAGACGTATTAAAGCGCGTGCGGCTGAACGTGCGAAAAAAATCCCAGGGCGCGCAAATTCCATGGGAGAGCACTTCGCTGGAAGACGATTTTTATTTTCTGCCGCCGTCCGCGATCAGGAAAAGTTCCGAAGCCGAGAAAGAGCGCCAATTCTCCGTGGAAAAAGCGGACTGGGACAAAATCAAGGACAGCAAGAACGTCGATGACGTGTATGCCTTCCTGACCAGGTATCCGAGCGGCTTCATTACGGAGCAGGCCGAGTTTCGCATCGAACAATTGCAGCAAGCCAAAATCGTCACCCAGGCCGACCGCAACGGCATCCTGCAAAAGCCCAATGAAGAACGGTTCAGGGTCGGGGACGAAGTGACCTATCGGATCAGAAATGACGAGACCGGAAAATTCACCATGGGATCGGTTCGCAAAGTCGAAAAAATAGAGGACGGGCTTGTTTACATCACCACCACCAGGCCGGGGGGGATGGTGACCACTGAAATTCGCACGATCGACGGGGGCGAGAAGGTCGGGCGCTCCGCGGAAGCCATCTACCAATGGGACCCGCCGCGCGTTGATCAACCGGGCGGACCACTTGAAGTCGGCAAACGATGGACTGCACGAACCATCCAAACGTCAAACAAAAGCAGCAAACCGAATATCCGGGAAGACGAGGTCAGAATTGTCGCGCTCGAAGAAGTCGCGCTGCCGGTCGGAAAAATCATGGCATTCAAATTCGTCATGGAGAGCACGCTCGAAACGTCCAAAGTCAAACGAACGTATTGGGTCGAACCCGGATGGGGTATGCCGCTGAAAATCATCAGGGAAGTTTACGGGCAGAAAACAACCATACTTGAAACCATCGAAACCGTTGCGCGTAAACGCGGCGTGTCATCAGCCTAATCAGAGTGCCGGGGGGTCTTGCAATCCAACATTTTGAGGTTTGAATACGCGCATGGCTCGAAACTCTAGGTCAGATTTGCGACCGCTTCAATTCTCTCCGCAGCGCGGACGAGCTATTAGACGTTACATTGATTTCGTGCAGGAAGGCGTGGGATCGCCGAGCGTATGGGAAAAGCTGCGCGGGCAAGTGTTTCTCGGGAGTGATGCTTTTCTTAAGCGCATGCAGAAGCTGACGGATAAGGCGGCCACAGGCGAAATTCCCCGCGCGCAACGCCGGCCACTGGCGAAACCATTAAGCCATTATCGTGACAAGGTGCCTGGCACGAGACAAGGCATGGCCGCCGGCTATGCAACGGGAGACGACACGATGCAGGAAATCGCCACGTTTTCCGACGTCCACTACGCGACAGTAAGTCGAGCGGTAAGACATAGGGAGCGAAATGTATGAATCTTCGGCCAAGCCTCAATTTTTGGTGTGCCACGCGCGATGCGGCCCACGCCTGCCGGGGCGCCGGAAGTCCTCGGGCACGCTCTGGTGGGTGATTTCGCGCAGTGACCATTTCTGCGCCAGCGGCGGATCGAGTTCGAAGGATCGCAGGTTGGTCGAGAAAAAAAGTTCTCCCCCGCCGGCCAGCAATTCGCCGCACTGGCTGACCAGCCGCACATGGTCACGCTGCACGTCGAGAACCTCAACCATCTTTTTTGAATTTGAGAATGACGGCGGGTCGAGCACGATCACGTCGTAACGTTCGCGGCTGGCAACGGCCTGCACCAGCCAGGCCAGCACGTCGGCGCGCGCCAGCGTGTGGCGGCGGGTATCGATGTTGTTGAGCGCGAGGTTGCGCGCCGTCCATGCCTGGTAGGTGTTGGACAGATCGACGGTGGTCGAGTGGCTCGCGCCCGCCAGCGCCGTATGGACTGTGAAACTCCCGGTGTACGCAAAGAGGTTGAGGAGACGGGTTCCAGCCTCCCGCTTCACACGTTCCGCGATGGTTTCAGCCACCAGGGCGCGCATGGGCCGGTGATCCAGGAAGAGGCCGGTATCCAGATAAGTGTCGAAGTTGACCTCGAAGCGATGCTCCGCTTCCAGGACCACAAATGACTCTACTGCTGCCTGATCGAGTTTTTCATATTGCGAGGAGCCGCGCTGCCGTTCACGGCGCTTGAGGTGCAACTGTGCCGCGGGGATCGCGCAGACTTGGCAGATCGCATCGCAGACGGTGTTCAGCCACGCCGTGTAATCCGCGTCAGTCATCTTCCAGCCGGTGCCGATCTCCTGCACGTGCAGGTGCGCCTCCGCGCGAGGAGAAACGGTCTCATACCAGTCGATGGCAAAGGGAAACTGTGGAATGTCGCGGTCGTAGATGCGAAAGCACGTGACGTCGCGCCGCCGCGCCCACTTTTTCCAGTGGGCGAGGTTCTTGCGCAGGCGGTTGGCGAAAGCATCAGTCATCGGTGGAAGGCCCGGATTTGCGGGCCCCAGAAATGATCGAACAGATAGGGCCAGTTCTTGACATTGCACTTATCCAGGAGTTGTTGCAGCGATGCTGGGATTTTCTGCGCTTCAATTGCGCGCTGGATCTTTGATATTCGCGATGGTGATACATTGCCGTGCTTTGCGACTTCCCGCAATGGCAAATTTGCCACCCGCCGCAGCAAGTAAACCCACGCCTGAAAACTCTCCTGATGGCGACGAGAGCGCAGCGTCTTCTCGTCTTTGATTTCATAGGTCGATAGCACCGCTTGCGTCAGAGTCGTGGCGGTCGGGCGTGTGTGTGCCCGCGCTACGTTGGTTGACGGTTTGCCTTGCGCCAATCGTTCCATGCGTTTGAGGAACGCCTCATCGCCCAAGCAGATTTGCCCTTTGATATGGGCTCACGGCGATTCCTGCTTCATGCCTTGCCGGCCTGATCCTCAAGACAAGAGCGGCTCTGCAAAAGCGCTGACAATCCGGCGCGGCCCGCGCTCGTGCGAAGCGGTCAAACGGCGTCGGCCAGAGGCGATGCGGGCCGGTAAAGGGTGCGAATGGCCATCGGGAGAGGGAAATTTTCATCGAACACCGTGCGATTGACCGCTTGTCGGGCCGGCGATAGAGTGGTGGACAGTGAAAAGAGGTATTTAAATTTCCTATTCGCTGCCGCGGCACAGCGAACGGACGGTCAATGCCGGTTTTCGACCCGCGGCGGTCATTCAGAGTTAGGCTAAGCGCCCTTCAGGTTCGCTATGGCTCTTCGCCCGCCGATCTCGCTGCTTTTGCGGCTTCGTAAAGATCTGAGGAAATTAAATGAACAGGCGTGACACCGTACTCGCACTCTTGGCGCTCGGCATTGCGTCACTTCCTGCCCAGGCGCAACAGGCCGGGAAAATCCCGCGACTGTGCTTCCTTACGTACGATCCGGGCACGATACTGTCGACACGACACAAGGTCTTCTTCGACGCCCTGCGCGACCTTGGTTATGTGGACGGAAAGACAATCTCTATCGACTACCTGTCCGCAAATGCCCGGCCCGAGCAGTATCCGGCCATGGCGGCCGAATGCGTGCGCCTGAAAGCGGACGTCATCGTCGTATCAACGACCCCCGCCGCCCAAGCGGCAAAGAAGGCCACCCGGACGATTCCGATCGTGATGTTGTCCCTCGGCGATCCCATCGGTGCCGGGCTCGTAGAGTCCCTCGCGCGCCCCGGAGGCAATGTCACCGGGATGACTTTTATCGCCGGCGCGCTTGCCGCGAAGCGTCTTGAGATCCTGCGAGACCTTTCGCCAAAGATATCGCGCGTGCTCGTGCTTACCTATCCATCGGATCCGATTTCCGCGCCTCAGATCGAAAGCATGAAGAAGGCGGCCGGATCGATGGGCGTGACGCTCATTGTTCAGAATATCCAGGCCGCCGCCGACCTCCCGGCCGCGTTTGACGCTGGCGCCAAGGAGCGCGTTCAAGGGCTCATTGTGACGGTGGAGAGCATTTTTACTGTCAATTACGCACAGGTGATCGCACTCGCGGCAAAGCACAAGCTGCCGGCGATTTACGGAAACGTGCAGTTCACGCCTAACGGTGGCCTGATCTCCTATGCCGCGGATTTCCCCTTGCTTTATGCGAGTGCCGCTTCGTATGTCGACAAGATCCTTAAAGGCGCGAAACCCGCGGATCTTCCTGTGATGCAACCGACAAAATTCCTGTTTGAATTGAATCTCAAGACGGCCAAGGCGCTCGACATCACGATCCCTCAGTCCCTGCTGCTGCGCGCCGACCGGGTGATCGAATGAAGCGTCGCGCATTCGTGTGCGCTGGTCTGGCGATGGCCGGAGGGGCGCGAACCTTTGGGGTCAGACCCCGGTGAAAGAATCATCGAATCAAATAGCTGTAGTAGTAGTGCGGTAGTAGAAACTTTAGGGTTAGACCTCAGTGACACATCGGCTCCCGCAGTGCAGGCGTGCCGTCCGTCCCGGCGACTTCACTTGCCAACTACCTACTACGACGAACGCGCGATTAAGAGCCTATAGGGTCAGTTCTTGACATTGCACTTATCCAGGAGTTGTTGCAGCGACGCTGGGATTTTCTGCGTTTCAATTGCGCGCTGGATCTTTGATATTCGCGATGGCGATACATTGCCGTGCTTTGCGACTTCCCGCAACGGCAAATTTTCCACCCGCCGCAGCAAGTAAACCCACGCCTGAAAACTCTCCTGATGGCGACGAGAGCGCCGCGTCTTCTCGTCTTTGATTCCATAGGTCGAGAGCACCGCTTGCGTCGGGGTCGGGGCGTGCCGGGCGTGTGTGTGCCCGCGCTACGTTGGTTGACGGTTTGCCTTGCGCCAATCGTTCCATGCGTTTGAGGAACGCCTCATCGCCCAAGCAGATTTGCCCTTTGAGCTTGGCCCACGGCGATTCCTGCTTCACGCCTTGCTGCACAAAGCGTTCGTAGGCGCTCGCCCGCTTTTGGCTAAAGCAGTAGGCATATGGCTGCCAATCTTGCTGAGCAACTTCCTCACCCAAGAGTTCCAGGAAGCGCCGCCGATCCTCATCGTCAGAAAAAATATTGGCCCGCGCATTGCCGCGCGCGGTGAGATGGTAGAGTGCGCCGGCGAATTCCAAGCGGAGCGGTCAGGCCATGATGACAATCAACAACCACGACAGGTGTCAAGTCAAGAACTGACCCCTTAGACTCAGAACTGACCCCTTAGACTTTATGTTCGGACTCTTTACACAGAGCGGCTAATGGGTGATCCCTGTCGCGCGCTCACCGCCGGCTTTTTCTGTGTGGGATTGAAGGCAGTAGCGTTCAACCTGGCGCTGAATCACCCGCAGGCATCGGCCACTCGCTGGCTATGGACATACAATCACGAACGACCGAATATGGCCTTGGGCGGCATCACGCCCATGCAGAAATTGAAGCTCGCTGCTTAACTACACTTCTGGCTGATGCTAAAAATGGGGGTTTATCGCAGCAGCCCAAATCAGCGATAAAATCGCTAACGAAGACAACCTAAAGTTGGCGAAAAATGAAAAGTATGAGCTCGACAAGCGTTGCATTTTTACTTTTCCTTGCAAGTATTTCGACCTCAGCCCCTGCTTTTTGGGGGAAAGATTACGATGAACCGCCGCCTATCGTTCGTACTGAACCCCCAAATTTACAAGAAGTTCAGAAACTCAAATTTGGCAACATGGCGATGAATGATCAGCTGGTCAGGTATGGCCTTGCACGCCACGTGCCACTCATACCCGATTGGAGTCAAGCCAACTCAGGGAAACTACTGGCGAGTTGGAATCCCACAAACAAAGACGGCAAACAAGCGACGCTAGTCCTTCAACACGGGGGCGTTGGGGGCCCAGGTTCCACAGAGTACGGACATGCACGTTGGTTTCATGCGCAAGGATTTAATGTTCTGGTTTTGGGCAGCCATTGGAGTCGCGGTTTCATTGCCAATTGGCGAAAAATTGATGAGACCTACCATGGCCCCGCCTTTTCAACCCTTGGTGCGAATACACGTGCACGAGATGCTTTTGCAGCCGCACGTTGGCTGCGTGAACAACCTCAAGTAGATACGAATCGAATATTTTTAATCGGTGGCAGTCAAGGTGGTTGGAGCGTCTTCCGCGCATTCACAGATGAGAAATCAATTACTGAAAAACACAAAGGATTATTCCGTGCGGGCGTTTCCATCTACCCTATGTGCTGGAGTTGGCAACAAACGCCAGGCAATCACGGAATGAATGTGCCTGAAACTCTCAACCCAAGACTTGGCCCTTTTTATGCATCAGTTCTGCTAGTTACAGCAGAGCTAGAGCCCCCAGGTAGTGCAACCGATATAAATTCATGTAATCCCAACCTGATTAAATGGGCTTTCAAACACATTCGATTACCACAAACGACGCATGCTTTTGATTCTGAAACACCCCCAGAAAAGCCAGTAAACAGGTGCTGGTATAGCGCTAATCCATATTGGTGCACCGCTTCAGGCGGACGTGACTCGACTACAGGTAATTGTATTGGTGCACCTAAAGCTGATTTTTGTGCAGACTTGGATGTCACAAAAAACTTAAGGGTTGAAATGCTAGAGTTTCTCAACTCATTCAAATAATTGCAGCGGCCGTCTAAAAATTTCTTCTCTAGCCTATAGCGTCAGTTCTTGACATTGCACTTATCAAGGAGTTGTTGTAGCGACGCTGGGATTTTCTGCGTATCAATTGCGCGCTGGATCTTTGATATTCGCGATGGTGATACATTGCCGTGCTTTGCGATTTCCCGCAACGGCAAATTTGCCACCCGCCGCAGCCACTAAACCCACGCCTGAAAACTCTCGCTGATGGCGACGAGAGCGCAGCGTCTTCTCGTCTTTGACTCCATAGTTCGATAGCACTGCTTGCGTCAGAGTCGGGGCGGTCGGGCGTGTGTGTGCCCGCGGTACATTGGCTGACGGTTTGCCTTGCGCTAGTCGTTCCATGCGTTTGAGGAACGCCTCATCGCCCAAGCAGATTTGCCCTTTGAGATTGGCTCACGGCGATTCCTGCTTCATGCCTTGCTGCACGAAGCGTTCGTAGGCGCTCGCCCGCTTTTGGCTAAAGCAGTAGGCATATAGCTGCCAACCTTGCT
>CANJHY010000044.1:0-28826 GCA_947474275.1 Betaproteobacteria bacterium | reverse complement strand
ATCGCATTGGCGGCACCGCCAAGCAGATGGTAAGTATTCGCCAGACCCGCGCCCAGAGAAAAATCATCGATTTCATTGTTGAGCAGTACGCCGGTGTCCGCGGCCACCACGCCGGAGCCAAACCACGAATTGATGCTCAAGGTGGCGCCGACACGGTTGCCGTCGGCATCGATTACCGAATAATGCGTTGTGTTATAGCTCTCGCTTTTCGCCACCAGCGGCGTAATCGACAGCGCATCGATCGGCGTTGCCAGATTCAGATCTATCGATGCGGCGCGGCTGTGTGCATAGGATTTTCCCACCAGCGTTGCGGTCGGCACCTTGACGAAGTCGCTATCGCCAAGGTAGCGCATGCGGTCCTGAAAGCCGCGGCGCAACGCTTCGATGACGAGATGCGCGCTGGCGGCATTGCGCGCGTCAACCAGCGGGAACTGCTCAAGGATGTTCAGCGTCTGCGCGAGAGTCACGCCGCCCGAAGATGGCAGCGAGGCCGACACGATCGTAGCTCCCCGATAACTGAAGCGCACCGGCGCGCGCTCGACGATTTTATAGTCCGACAGATCCGACTCCTGCCACATGCCGCCGGCCGCCTTGACGGCGCCGACCAGCGCTTGCGCAACAGGGCCCAGATAAAAACCGTTGCGCCCCTGCAACGCTATCGCTTCCAGCGTGGCGGCAAGCTGCGGCTGGCGCAGCAAATAGCCCTGTTGCGGCGCATGGTTGTTATCAAGAAAAATGCGCGCCGTATTCACTCCTTCGAGCAGCAGGGATTCGCGCACTTTGGCGATACGCGCGAAACGCGAGTCAATGTTGAAACCATCGCGCGCCAGTGCAATCGCCGGCGCCAGTGAAACGCGAAGCGGCAACCTGCCGTAGCGTCGCGCGAGATGCGCGAGGCCCGCCGGCACCCCGGGGATGCCGGCCGCTTTACCGCCCTTCAATGTTGCTCCCGGCACCGGCACGCCGTTTTCATCAACGTACAGGGAATTCGTAATTGCGGCGGGTGCGGTCTCCCGCGCATCCACCATGACCTCAAACTTGTCCGCGGCGCGGTGCAGCAACCAGAAACCGCCGCCGCCCAGTCCTGCGGAATACGGTTCGACAACGCCCAGTACGGCAGCGACGGTAACCGCTGCGTCGAACGCATTGCCGCCCTGCTGCAGAATTTTGTAGCCAGCTTCGGTCGCCAGCGGATGCGCGGAGGCAATCGCCGCGCGCGCCGGAACGTCCGCACCCGTTGCGGATACGGCAACGCTCGCCAGCGCAAGCATGGCTGCCGCCGCCCAACGCACCCGCATCAAAGCTGCAACAAAGCTGAACGCTGCGCGGGATTGCACGCCGGACGTGGAGTTCGACAAATTTATCACTGGCTGGATTGGGGTCATACGCAAATTACGCACAGAGTATACCAGCGTGCCTGCTCTCATTTTGTAACACGATCCACGTCGCGCAAATGCGCGGCAAAAAACTGTTCGGCACGCTGGCGCGCATCGATGGTCGCCGCCCGATTGGCTTCGTTCGCCTGTTTCCGGCTGCCCGGATCGTCGAACGAATGCCGGGCGCCGGGATAAACCACGAATTCCAGCTTGCCGCCGCGCGCCATCGTACGTTCGCCGAAGCGCCGGCACACCAGCGGCGACACTTCTTCGTCTTCGGCAGCGAGCAGCATCAGCATGGGCGCATACGGCACGTAATCCTGTTTCTCCTGTTCGCGGCAACCCGGGTATAACGCGAGCGCTGCGCGGAAGCCGCTCTGCGGATTGGGTTGCCCGATACCGCGCGTGGCGCTGCCCAATGCGGCTAATACCGTCATCGCGCCATTCGACCATCCCTGCACGCCGATACGATTCGCGATGACGTCGCTGCGGCTGCGCAGATAGTGCAAAGCGCCGTAAGCATCCAGCGGACGCACCGTCTGCTCGCTGACTGCCTCCGGGCGGTTCTTGTATGAATGTATGGGAAAGCCCTGGGCGTAACCGCGCGGCCCGAAACTGTCTACGTGCAGCGCAAGATAGCCGCGCGCCGCCCAGAATTCGCCCCACGAGCGATGACGCTGGGTCAGCGTCGAGGCGTCATAAACACCCTTGGCCGCCGTCGAATACGGGCCGGCGCGCCCGTGCAGCATCACGATCGCGGGAAACGGGCCCTCCCCCTGCGGCTGCCATAAATACCCGGTGAGCCGGGTCTTGCCGTCGATACTTGGAAAATGCAGCGTTGTTACGTTTGGCGCGGCGTATGCGCAAGCAGCCAGCGCAACGGCCAGAATCGGCACCACCAAGGATGAGACGATTCTCATATTTCCTGCCAGAGATACATGCTGCCGATGCTATCATTTTCGCATGTCAACCGCCGCGACAGCTCGACGTGCTGCGCCTCTCCTCGCCGCGTGGCAATGGGGATTCCTGTTGCTCGCCGCGTTGACCCTGCTGCCGGCGGCCTACTTCACCTACCAGGACACGCAGGAAGCAGGTCGCGCCCAGCGCGTGCAATTGATCGAGCGCTACCGCTTATGGGAAACCGCCCCCGAATACCGCGGCACGCCGCAGTCGTGGACGCGGTTTGCCGCCTGGCTGCTCGATACCGAACAGTTGCTGGAACGCGTGCGCGTGCAGCAAGGCGCACTGGCCGAACAGATAGAACAGGATTTCCGGCGCGACCTCGTGCTGGTGTACGGCCGCATCGCCGGCGGCTACCTGTTGTTGTGGATGGCGCCGCTCGCACTACTCTACGGTATCGGTTACTTCTACCTGCGCCACCGGCAAAATTAAGCGGTGCTCTTTTTTCCGGTGCTGGCGCGCTGTCGTGCATCTGTCTTCATCAGAAACGCGCCGCCGCCCAGCAACAAAGCATCCATCCAGAACGCAGCGCCTATGCCGAAGGCACTGCCGACGGTGCCGAATATAAGCGGCACCAGCACCTCGGTGAATTTATTGCAGCTTTGGCGCAGTCCCATCGCTTCACCGCTGCGTCCCTCGGGCGCGCGGTTGTACGTGATTACCATCGACAACGGGCCGCAACAGCCCAGCCCGATGCCGAACGCGAAAGAAATGGCAGCCAGCGTGTAAACGCTGGTGGAGAACGGAAACAGCAGGCACGCGACCGCTGCCAGCGCCAGCGAAACGTAGAGGACCTTCTCCTCGCTGCTGCGCTTCACCAATGCTGTCATCACCAGCCGAGTCATCAGCACCGCCACGGCATAGGTACCAAGAATGATGCCGATCAGCGTCGCCGACAGCCCGATCGAATGGCCGTAAATCGGCATGTAGAATTGAAATAATTCGCCACCGGTTTCGATGATGCCAGCCGCGATGAATGCGCGGCGCAGCGACGGGTTGCGCAAAAGGTCCATGGTGCTCTGCCCGCTGCGCTTTTTTTCGTCATCGGCAACGTGCGGCAGGCCGCGCGCGAAAAACAGCAGAAACACGATCGGCCCGACCGGCAGCAGCGCGAGCACCAGATACGTCGATTGATGCTGGACCGTGTCGATCATGAAGCCGGTCAGCGTCGGCCCCAGCAACGCAGTCAGCGCGATGCCCAGGCTGAACGTCGCGTAATTGCGCGTGCGCTTGTGGCCGGAGCCGAACGCGCCGATCAGGTGCTGCGCCGACACCGTGTAAAAAATATACAGCGTGCCGATCAGCGTCGCCGACACGAACAACGCAGGCAGCCCGCGCCACACATAGGGAATCAACAACCCACAACCGAGCGCCAGCGACCCGATCAGCATGGGCAGGCGCGGGCCCAGCCGGTCGGATATGCGACCTGCGTATAGCGCCAGAAACAACGAAAAAAACGAATACAGCGAATACAGGATGCCGATGGTCAGGGGGCTTGCGCCAAGATCTATCGCGTACAGGGAGAGCAGCATCTTGCTGCCCTTGTACGCAATATGATTGAGCACCGTCAGGACGACGATGACGTAAAACCCCATGGCTTCCCTGGCGCGGCGACGTGACGCGCCGCACTGACTGAACGTGAATCTCCATTGTAATGCATGCGCGCGGCATGCCGCCGGCGGCGCGCAGCGGTACTGTAGAATCACCGCTGACCCGCATCCCATCGCGATGCGAGAATTTCGGAGACCCGCACATGAAAATCGAAACCATAGGCGTAATGAGCCCCGGCGACATGGGACAGGCCGTGGCACTGCAACTGAAGACCAAGGGATTCAAGGTCTGCACCGCGCTCGACCAGCGCAGCGCGCGCAGCAAGGCGCTGGCCGAGCAGGCCGGGCTCACCGACGTCGGCTCGATCGCAAAACTCGTCGCGAGCTGCGACGTCATCCTGTCGATCATGAACCCCGGGTCGGCGCTCGACTTCGCCGGCGAAGTCGCGCAGGCGCTGGCCGCCAGCAAGCGCAGCCTGCTCTTCGTCGATTGCAATGCGATCTCGCCGGTCACCATGCAGCAGATCAATCTCAAAATCACCGCTGCCGGCGGGCGCTGCGCCGACGCCGGTATCATCGGGCCGCCGCCGCGCGGCCCCGCCAAGATGACGCTCTACGTGTCGGGCCCGGAAGCGCGCGAACTCGAGCAATTGACGACGCCGGGAATCACCGTGCACTTCATGAGCGAGCGCAGCGGCGACGCCAGCGCGATCAAGATGTGCTATGCCGCGATGACCAAGGGCGTGCAGGCGCTGGTGCTGGAGCTGCTGATATCGGCGCGCCGGCTCGGCGTCGACGCCGCGCTCGAGGCGCAGATCAAGGCGTCGCGCAGCGATGTCTACAATTTCGTCATCGACGCGCTGCCGCGCATGCCGCCCAAGGCCTACCGCTGGGTACCGGAGATGGAACAGATCGCGCAGACTTTCGAAGGCGCCGGATTGACACCGCGCATCTTCCAGGGCGCGGCCGACATGTACACCTTCATTGCGACCACCGCGCTGGGCAAGGAATCACCGGAGAACCGCGATAAATCGCGCACCGGCGAAGACGTCGTCAGGCTGCTCGCAGAGGAGCGTTCCGCCTGACGCGCTGGAACCTCTCTCAACACCACAACACCGACAAGCAAACGCCGATACATTCTTTTTAATACCCCCTTGAGGGGTACGCCGATTAACGCCGATTTAACTCCAGATCCGGCCTCGAACCATCGACCAGTCCTTTGCACTTATCTGCGTTTATCTGCGTCCATCTGCGGTTCCAAATTATATTTGAAAACGCTTCTGGTCTCGGCTTAAGGCGCGCGGTAGATCGAACGGCGGTCGCGCGTGAAGGTGATGACGTCGGCTGCGCCTTCGGTTGAACTCAAACCCAGCGTCAGCTTGCCCGTGCCGTCGAGCAGCAGTTCCTTGCGCAGCACGTGCACTTCTTCCCCGCTCTCGAGAGTTACGAAAGTGCCGTTCAAACTATGATCGACCAGGTAAAAATGCGTGCGCAGCAGGCGGATGCTGACGTGCTTGCGCGAGGCGAGCTTCTCGTGCACCACCATGTCGCAATTCTCGCCGCGGCCGATGGTGATATTGGGCCGCGACTGGTCGAGCCGCAGGCTTAAATTGCGGTGCGCGACGATCAGGCTGCCCTGGTCGCCGGGAATGATTTTATGCGAGCGCAGATTGACGTCGGTGAGATCGGCGGTGTCTTTGTGCCACACCACCTGGTAGACCGTGGACTCATCCGTGCTGCCTTTCAAAACCGCTTTGAACACCGGGCGCACTTTGGCCTTCAGTTCGGGCGACAGATTGCGCTCGGTCGCTTCGGTCGTGAGTATCTGCTCGGCAGCGGCCACCGCGGTCAGGTAGGCCGCGGCGTTCACGGTGTCGCCGAACACGTCGTTATCCTCGACCAGCACCGGCCCGTAATGCAGTCCGACGTGGATCTGCACGGGGGTTTTACCCGGCCGCTTGGCGTCGACCTGCGCCTGCATTTCGCTTGCCGCCATCACTGCGTCGTCGGCGCGGCGGAACACGCACATCACTTCGTCGCCTATGGTCTTGACGATGCGGCCCTTGTAACGCTCGACGACGCCGCTGATCAGCGACAGGCAGGCGTTGACGACCACGCGCGCAGCGTTGTCGCCCAGCGTGCTGTAGAGCTTGGTGCTGTCGCTGATATCGGCGAACAAAATCGCCAGGTTCTGGGTTTGACGCGTCATATCAAAGCAGATTCTGATGCATCCAGTGCGCCGCCGCCAGTGTGCGCGCGTCGTTGCCGAACGCGCCTATGACCTGCAAGCCCACCGGCAGACCGTTTGCCGCGGTCGCCACCGGTATCGTCACGCACGGCGTGCGCAGCAGCGTCCACATGCGGTTGAATACCGGGTCGCCGGTCATGTCGAGGCCCGCGGGCGCCGCTCCCGGCGCGCTCGGTGCCAGCAGCACGTCGCAATCGGCGAACACGTCGGCGAGCGTGCGGCGGCAGTTGCGCGCGAGCATCTGCGCCGCATCGTAGCGCTCCGGCGTCACTTTCAGGCCTTGCGACAATATCCCCTGCAGCTTGGCGCTGATTTGCGGCCAGTGTTTAAGGCGTTCGTGCGCGAGCGACTGCGCCTGTTCGGCGAACATGATGTCGATCTGCGCCTGCACCAGGTTGGCGTAGGTCGGCGGCAACTTGATTTCATGCACGTCGGCGCCGGCTGCAGCGAGCTGGCGCGCCGCCGACTCCAACGCCTCGACGGTTTCCGGCAGCGCCTGCTTCCATTCGTAAGTGCGGCAGAGACCGACGCGCAGTTTGCCGGAGTACGGCTTGTCCACCATCAACTCGTGCCGCCCGGTGAGCGCCGCCGCGAAGTACGCCGCATCGGGCACCGTACGCGCGATCGTGCCCACCGTGTCGAGGGTATCGGACAGGGCCTTGACGCCGACACGGCTGATCAAACCAAAACTCGGTTTGTAGCCGACCACACCGCAATACGATGCCGGCCGGATGATGGAGCCCGCGGTCTGCGTGCCGAAAGCCAGCGGCACCATGTAGTCAGCGACTGCCGCCGCCGAACCCGACGACGAACCGCCCGGCGTATGCGCGATGTTATGCGGATTGCGCGTCTTGTTCGGCTGCATCACCGCGAATTCGGTGGTCACGGTCTTGCCGATGACGATGCCGCCCGCCGCGCGCGTCAGCGCCACGCATGGCGCATCCCACGCCGGACGATGTGTCGCATAAATCGGCGAGCCGTAAGTGGTCGGCATGTCCACAGTGTCGATCAGATCCTTCACGCCTACCGGCACGCCGTGCAGCAATCCGCTGCCGGCGCTTGTGCCAACACTGGCGTCCGCTGCGCGCGCCTGCGCCAGTGCCGCGTCGCCAGCCAGATACATCCATGCCCGCACGTCGTCCTCGCGCGCAGCGATGCGCTCGAGGCAATCGCGCACCAGCGCTTCGGACGTGATTTTCTTCGCCGCGATCTGGCGTGCCGCTTCCACTGCAGACAAGGTATTCAGTGCGCCCATCAATGGCTCCAGTCCTTGATCAACTCGCTGTAAATCGCCACCGACTCTTCGATGCGGTCCACCAGGCAATACTCGTCAGTCTGGTGCGCGAGCTGCGGCTCGCCGGGCCCCAGCACTACCATCGGAATATCGCGGTAGGCTTCCTTCAGCACTGCCGCGTCGGTGAAGTAGGTCGCGGTCTTCGCCTGCGGACGCGCGCCAAGCCTGGACTGTGTGACGTCGAATACGTGCTGTATCCACGGTTGCGCGGGATCGGAATAAATGGAAGCCACGTCGAGGGTCGCTGTGACTTCGACCGTTTCGCCCAGCATGCGCTGCATGCGCGACTGCAGCAGCGCATGGTCCTGCCCGGGCACCGACCGGATATCGACGCCGATGACGGTCAAATCAGGCACCGAATTGATATTGAGGCCGCCATGCACGGTACCCACGTTGAGCGTAGGCGCGCCCATCAAAGCGTGCGCCGGCGTTTCGAAATCAAAGTCGCGCAGCTTGGTGATTGCTGCAGCCGCCTTGTAAATGGCGTTGTCCCCCTGCTCCGGCATGGAGCCGTGCGCGGTAATGCCATGCGTTTTTACGTCGAGCCAGAACGCGCCTTTATGGCCGACCAGCGGATAGTTCGCGGTCGGCTCGCCGATCACCAGCGCGCCGACTTCGCCCAGCAAATTGCCCTGCTTGACCATGTACGTGGCGCCACCGCAGCCGCACTCTTCGTCGGCGGTGATCACCAGCGTGACACCGGGCCCGTTCTTGAGCTGCTCCACCATGCGCAGCGCCGCGACCACGAACGCAGCGACGCCGCTTTTCATGTCGCTGGAGCCGCGTCCATACAGCTTGCCGCCTTCGAGGCTGGCACCAAACGCATCCGCTTTCCATGCGGCCGAGCCCAGCGGCACGGTATCGATATGCCCGGTGAAGCCGAGCGGCCGCTTGCCTTTGACGCCGCCGATTTTGGCGACGAGGCTGGTGCGCGTGGGCGCGAACTCCGCGTAATCGACCGTAAATCCCGCGCGTTTCAACAGGTCGCCCAGATGCTGCGCGCACGCCTGCTCGGCGCCGGGTGGATTGATGGTGTTGAACTTGAGAAGTTCGCGCGTGAGCTGCAGCGCATCGGGAATTTTGGTCATAAAACAATGTCGGCCACAGACGGTTTTTCTTGAGGCCCCACGCAGGGACCTACGGCGAAAGCAAGTTTAAACCGAAAAGCTGGCGATATAACCGTTTGGAATCAATTCTTACCGGAATCTGACTTTCCGCACACTGGCCGCCCGTACCGGCCGCCGGCCGGTCAGTTGGCCGGCGCCACGCCTTCCCGCAGATGGCAGGCAACAAAATGCCCTGGCCGCACCTCTTTCATCGCCGGCTCCTCGGCGCGGCAGCGCTCGACGGCATACGGGCAGCGCGTGTGAAAACGGCACCCCGCCGGCGGGTTGATCGGGCTCGGCACGTCCCCGCCGAGGATGATGCGTTTTTTCTGCGCGCGCGGATCGGGGGTCGGCACGGCCGACAGCAGGGCCTCGGTATAGGGATGCTGAGGATGCGCGAACAATGAGCGCTTGTCGGTCAGTTCGACGATTTTTCCCAGGTACATGACGGCGACGCGATGGCTTATGTGCTCGACCACCGCCAGGTCGTGCGCGACGAACAAGTACGAAAGCTGCATCTCGTCCTGCAGGTCCATCAGGAGATTAATCACCTGCGCCTGCACCGAGACGTCGAGCGCCGACACCGGTTCGTCGCACACGATGAGTTTGGGCTTGAGCGCGAGCGCGCGCGCGATGCCGAGGCGCTGGCGTTGGCCGCCGGAGAACTCGTACGGATACTTGATCATCTGGTCTGCGCGCAGACCCACTTTGTCGAACAGCGCCGCGACGCGCTCGCGGATTTCCGCATTGCTCGCATTTTCGAAATTGCGGATGGGTTCGCCGACGATGTCCTGCGCGCGCATGCGCGGATTGAGCGACGAATACGGGTCTTGGAATACCGCCTGCAGTTCGCGCCGGAATGGCCGCATGTTGGCGGCCGACAACTGGTCGATGCGGCGCCCGCGCCAGTCGATCGAACCGCTGGTCGGCTCGACCAGTTTCAGCACCGCCTTGCCAGTGGTCGATTTGCCGCAGCCGCTTTCGCCGACCAGCCCCAGCGTTTCACCCTCGGCAATCGAAAAACTCACGTCATCAACCGCGTGCACCTGCCCGGTCACGCGCCCGAACACGCCCTTGCGCACCGGGTAATGCTTGACCAGGTTTTTGACTTCCAGCAGCACGCTCATGCGCCGCCCCCGCTCACGCGCGAGGACTCCCAGCATGCTGCGAAATGCCCCGGCGCCTTTTGCTCGAGCGGCGGATACTCGCGGCGGCAGCGCTCGGTTGCGTATGAGCAGCGCGGCGCGAACAGGCAGCCGGCGACCTCTTCTTTCAGCGACGGCACCATGCCGGGAATTTCCTCGAGGCGCTGGCGCCCCGTCGCGCCGGCGGTTTCGAGCTTGGGCAATGAATTGAGCAGGCCCTGCGTATAAGGATGCAGCGGTTGCGCGAACAATGCCTCGACCGGCGCCTCCTCGACTTTACGCCCCGCATACATGACGATAACGCGCTGCGCCATTTCGGCGACGACACCAAGATCGTGCGTGATGAGCACGATGGCGGCGCCGGTTTTTTCTTTCAGCCCACGCATAAGGTCGAGGATCTGCGCCTGTATGGTGACGTCGAGCGCCGTGGTCGGTTCATCGGCGATCAGCAGGCGCGGATTGCACGCCAGCGCCATCGCTATCATCACGCGCTGGCGCATGCCGCCGGAGAGTTGATGCGGATACTGGTCGATGCGCCGCGCCGCTTCGGGAATATTGACGAGGGTCAGCATCTCGACCGCGCGCTCCAGCGCCTGTTTGCGCGTCATGCCCCTGTGCAGCACCAGCGCTTCGGCGATCTGGCGGCCTATGGTCAGCACCGGGTTCAACGAAGTCATCGGCTCCTGGAAGATCATCGAGATTTCGTTGCCGCGCACCTTGCGCATCTCGTCTTCGCTCAAACCAAGCAGATCGCGGCCCTGGAACATGAGGCGGCCGCTGACGATTTTCCCCGGCGGTGATGCGATCAGGCGCAGTATCGACAGCGAAGTCACGCTTTTGCCGCAGCCGGACTCGCCCACCACCGCCAGCGTTTCGCCGGGATAAACGGTCAACGACACCCCATCGACGGCGCGCACCACGCCGTCACGCGTATAGAAATACGTCTTGAGCGCATCGACTTCGAGCAGAGGTTCGGTGGCGGCGGTATTCATCACATCCTGCGCGCCAGGCGTGGATCAAGCGCATCGCGCATGCCGTCTCCCAGCAGATTGACCGCCAGCACGGTGAGCGACAGAAAAATACCCGGAAACAAAATCAGATAGCCGGCGATCTGGAACAGGCTGCGCGCCTCCGCCATGATGTTGCCCCAGCTCGGAATATTCGGCGGCGTGCCGGCGCCGATAAACGACAGGATGGCTTCGGTGATCATCGCCGACGCGCAGACGTACGTCGCCTGCACCAGCAGCGGCGCCAGCGTATTGGGCAATATGTGCCGTATCAGTATGCGCGGCAACGTAGTGCCGGCCGCCACCGCGGCTTCGACGTACGGTTGCTCGCGCAATGTCAGCACCAGGCTTCTGACCAGCCGGACCACGCGCGGCACTTCGGCAAGCGTGATCGCCGCGATGACGTTTTCAACGCTGGCGCGCGTCAATGCCATCAGCGCAATGGCGAGCAGCACGGGTGGAATCGACATCAGGCCGTCCATGATGCGCATCACGATCGCATCGACCCAGCGGATGAAGCCGGTGACGAGCCCGATGGCGAGCCCGACCAATGTGCTGAACAGCGCGACCGCGATACCGATGCTGAGCGAGACGCGCGCGCCATAAAGAACGCGGCTGTAAACGTCGCGTCCCAGCATGTCGCTGCCGAACCAGAATTCCGCCGACGGGGGTTTCAGCCGACGCACCGGTGTCACGGCCTGTGGATCGACGGTCCCCAGCCACGGCGCGAATATCGCGATCAATATCATCAGCAGCAGCACGACACCGCCGACGATGGCAGTCGGGTGGCGCCGGAAGGAATCGCGGAAGCGCTGCCAGGTCGGCGACAACGATTTCGTCGTGCTTGTAATTGCAATGGCCGTCATTTTCCTAACTCAAAATCCATTTGAAACCGCCGATGAACGTAGACAAACCCTTGGTCATCATTGGCACTTCTGAACATGCAATGCATTTCATCGGCGTTTATCGGCGGTTACTTTTTTTGTTTTTAAACGCGCTTTAATACCGGATACGCGGGTCGAAGAACATATAACTCAAGTCGACGGCAAGATTGACCAGTACGTAAGCACCCGAAAAAAGCAGGATCACACCCTGGATAATCGGGTAGTCGCGGCGCAAGATCGCGTCCACCGTGAGCCGCCCTATGCCCGGAATCGCGAACACCGTCTCCGTGACGATGGCGCCGCCGATCAGTAATGCGATGCCGATGCCTATGATGGTGAGTATGGGCACTGCGGCGTTTTTGAGCGCGTGGCCTGCCAGCACTGCATTGGACGACAAACCCTTGGCTTGCGCCGTGCGTATATAGTCCTGCGCCAGCACGTCGAGCATGGAAGCACGCGTGATGCGCGCGATCAGCGCAATGTAAACCGTGCCGAGCGCGGTGCTCGGCAGCACCAGGTGACGGAACCATTCCCACACGCCATCCTTGATCGGGCGGTAGCCCTGCACCGGCAGCCAGTCGAGCTGAATCGAGAAAGTCATGATCAGGATGTAGGCGAGCACGAATACCGGCACCGAAAAACCGATCACCGAAAACGCCATCACCGCGCGGTCAACCCAGGTGCCGACTTTCGCTGCCGCAATCACGCCCAGCGGTAGCGCGACGGCAACTGAGATGAACAACGTGCAAAGTGTGAGCGCAACAGTCGGCTCTATGCGCTGGCCGATCAAATGTGTGACCGGCAGGTTGGTGAAAATCGAAGTGCCGAGATCGCCGTGCATCAGCGCCCACACCCAGCCGCCGAAGCGCACGAAAAACGGATCGTCGAGACCGAGCTTGGCGCGGATGCGCCGGATATCGTCGTCGGTCGCCGCATCACCGGCGAGAATGGCCGCCGGGTCACCCGGCGTCAGATACAACAGCGAGAAAACCACGAACGCGACCACCGCCATGACGACGATGGTCGCGAAAAGCCGCCGAACTACATAAGCAAACACTTAAACTTAAGCCGGCCGTGCCGGAATCGAATTTTTCGGGGGTCGCCAGGCAACAGCCACGTTGCCACGAACAAGGGGAGCCTCCCCTTGTAGATCCCCCAAATCCGCGTCCCTCAATTTCGCCATAGGTGCGAAGAAGCTGCTATTTCTTTTCCACGTTCCACAGCAGGTTGATCGGCGCGATGATGAGCCCCGTGATGTTGGAGCGGTACGCGGTGGGCAGAATGAAGCGTCCGGTCGGAATGATGGGCACGAACTCGAATGCGCGCTTCTGCACTGCGTCGGCGGCTTTCTTGGAGCTCGCCGCATCCGGCGCGTTGAACCATGCTTCGCGCAGTTCTTCCATTTTCGGATCGGTAGGCCAGCCGAACCAGCCCTTCTCGCCCGTGCCGCGGATGGGGAAATTCACTGCCGGGTTGACCATGTCGGGGCCGACCAGCCAGGTGTGGAAGATCGACCAGCCGCCTTTTTCGACCGGCTCCTTGACCGCGCGGCGCGTAATCAGCGTGCCCCAGTCGCCGGCCTGGATTTCGGCGTTAAGGCCGATCTTCTTCAGCATTTCCAGCGTCAGCAACGATTGTGCGTGCACGATGGGCTGGTCGGTAGCGTCGATGATGACGATCTTCTCGCCCTTGTAACCGGACTCTTTCACCAGCTGCTTCGCCTTCTCGACGTCGCGTTTGCCTTTCAGCGGCTCCGCGCTGATTTCGGACGACAACGGCGTGCCGCAGGTGAAGTAAGAATAGCAGGTGAAACCGTTTTTCACGTCGCCGGCGATGCCGATCACGTAATCCTGCTGGTTCACCATGTAGAGCAGCGCCTGGCGCATCTTCTCGTTGTTGAACGGCGGGTGCAGGAAGTTAAAGCGGATCATGCCCATCGAACCGAGCTGGTCGATGTTCTTGACCGTGATGTCCTTGTTCTTGGCGAGCACCGGGATCAGATCGGGCGGCAGTTGCTCCCAGATGTCGGCTTCACCGGCATTGAGCGCTGCTGCGGCAGTAGCCGAATCAGGAATATAGATCCACTCGACGCGATCGACTTTGACCACTTTGCCGCCGGACGCCCACGATGGCGCTTCCTTGCGCGGCACGTAGTCGGTGTTCTTGACGTAGACCACCTTGCTGCCCGGCACCCATTCTTCCTTGACCATCTTGAACGGGCCGGAGCCGGTGGCATCGTCGATGTTCTTGAACGCATCGGTCTTGGCGACGCGTTCCGGCATGATGAACGGCACGTTCGACGAGGGCTTGGCAAGCGCTTCGAGCGTCAGCGGGAACGGCTTCTTCAGCTTCAGCTTGAACGATTTATCGTTGACCGCGGTCCAACCCTCGCTCGCCTCGGCAAGTTTCTGGCCCAGCGCGTCGCGCTTCGACCAGCGCTCAATGGACGCAATGCAATCCGCCGAGCGCACCGGCTGGCCGTCATGAAACTTCAACCCGTCGCGTAACGTAAACGTGTAGGTGAGCTTGTCTTTGGACAGTTCCCACTTGTCGATCATTTGCGGCTTGACCTGGAACTTGGCGTCCATCGCAAACAGCGTGTCGTACACCATGTAACCGTGATTGCGCGTGATATACGCGGTCGTCGCAATCGGGTCGAGGATGCGCAAATCGGCTTGCGGTATGAACTTCAGGACTTTCTGCTGGGCAATGGCGGCCCCTGACAACAGCGCGGCAGCGAGCGTCATTGCAGCGGCTACGGCAGTCAAACGAAAAGGCTTCATCATGGCAATTCCCCTCAAATGTCGAAATACGGCGGTTGCACGGGTATCAGCAATTTAAGTGCCCGCACAGACTAAGTGCCCGCACAGACGCAGCAGGTTACGTCAACTTCAGCCCGCATTACAAGCCAGCATTGCAAATTAGGCGTCGGCCGGGGGACATCATGGTGCACTGACCGGGGGCATGTTGCGCCGCGATGGTGCACCTGGGAGCTAGGCGTCCAGCGGGTAAATCGGTCGCCGCAGATTCCGATAATCGAACAGCGATAAGTCCGACGAACACACGCCGGCGCTCGCGCACTCGATGATGGTAGCCGCCATCGGCGCAAACACCGGGCGGTAATACATGCGCGACTTCAGTATCAGGTACCGCCGCGCCTCCGGGTTGAGTCCGGCACAGGTAAAGACGCCGGTGTCCCACGGTTCCTGCGTCTGCTCGGTGACCACGATCTGCGCGGCGCCGGTATCGAATAAAACCGTGCGCCCCATATAGCAACGCGTGCCGGTGTAGATCGGGCCGCTGATCGTGTATTCGCCGTTGCCTATGGTGCGCACCTTGCCCGTGAGCCGCAACGGCTTGCGCGCGGCCATACCGATTTTCGGCATCGGCAGCTTGTTGCCAAGCTCGATGGTGACCGTCGCGCCGACGCCCGCGGCAATCAATTGCCCTACCGCCTGCGGATCGCATACCGGTCCGGCTCCGATATGTGTGAGTCCGTGATGCAGGCAGGCTTCGAGCACGTCCATCGTATCGCAGGTGCCACCCGACATGCAGTTGTCGCCATGGTCGAGCAGCAGCGTGAGGCCATGCTTGGCCGTTTTCGCGCGAGCCACGGACTCCGCCAGCGGCGTCTGCTGAAAAACGAACTCGCTCTTGCGCGCGCGCAGCAGCGCGCTGCAGTCTTCCGCCCAGCCGGTTGCTTTGTGCGCATCGCCATCGGCCACCACGACCACGCTCATGCCGGCGTCGGCAATGTCGGCAAGATAGAACCCGCCGAACACCGTGGCCGCCAGCGCGCCGTGGCGCTCCAGCCCGCGCGCGAACTCGACGCCGTCCCGCATCGCGCCCGGGATTTCGGTGTTCTGGCACAGCGTTTGCGCGAGCACGCCCGGCCGCGCGATGGCGATGACCGGTTTGCATTTGCCGTCGAGCATGTTGAACAGCAGCCGTGCCGCGTGCGCGCCGGTGTCATACATATCGACGTGCGGGTAAGTCTTGAAGCCGACGAGAACGTCTGCGTGCCGCACCATGCGGTCCGAGACGTTGCCATGCAGGTCGAGCGCCAGAGCAAGCGGCGTGTCCGGCGCGACCTTGCGTATACGTTCCAGCAACTCGCCTTCGCCGTCTGCGCTGTTTTCCACCACCATCGCGCCGTGCAGATCGAGCATGATCGCATCGCAACCCGCCGCAACGGCGTCCACTATTGCGCTGCACATCGTACGGTATGCCGCCGCGTCCACCGGGCCGCTCGGGTTCGCCATCGCGAACAGCGGCGTGACTATGGTGCAATGAAGACGCTCGGCAAAATCGATAAAAGCGCCCATTGCCGTGGCGGAACCCTTGCCCGCTTCGTAAGCATCTGCACCAAACGCCGGCCCGCGCGGGTCGCCCGCGCCAAATGCCGCCAGCGGCGTCGGCAGCGGAGAAAACGTGTTGGTTTCGTGGTTCAGACGGGCGATGACGACTTTCATATTGCGGATTCTAGCGCGAACGTTGGCAGCCGAATCGCCGTCATGTTTTAATTGAACATGCCCGATACCATATCAAGCACCAATGTACATAGCACCTGCCCGCACGACTGCCCCAGCACGTGCGCGCTCGAAGTCGAGAAACTCGACAGCCACCATATCGGCCGTATCCGCGGCGCCACCGCCAACCCGTACACCGCGGGCGTGATCTGCGAGAAAGTTGCGCGCTACGCCGAGCGCGTCCATCATCCCGAACGGCTTTCCCAACCGCTCAAGCGCAAAGGCGCCAAGGGCGGCGAATTCACACCGTTGTCGTGGGAGTCCGCGCTCGACGAAGTCGCCGAGCAGTTCACGCGCGCGGCGCAGCGTTTGGGGAGCACAACGGTGTGGCCGCTCTTTTACGCCGGCACCATGGGGCTCGTGCAGCGCGACGGTATCGATCGTCTGCGCCACGTCATGCGTTATTCTCGCCAGCACCCGACCATCTGCACCGCGCTGGTTGACGCCGGCTGGATGGCCGGAGTCGGCGCAAAAATGGGCCCCGATCCGCGCGAGATGGGCGAATCCGATCTCATCGTCGTGTGGGGCGGCAATCCGGCATCCACTCAGGTCAATGTCATGACCCACGTCGCCAAGGCGCGGCGCGAGCGCAAAGCGCAGTTAATCGTCGTCGATCCCTATCGCACCGGGACTGCCAAAGTCGCGGACATGCACATCATGCTGAAACCCGGTACCGATGGCGCCCTTGCCTGCGCGATGATGCACGTCATGTTTCGCGACGGCTATGCGGACCGCGCTTATATGCGCACTCACGCCGATGTCCCGGACGAACTCGAAGCACACCTCGTATCGCGCACGCCGCAATGGGCCGCCGCCATCACCGGACTCTCTGTTGAGCAGATTGAAAGCTTCGCCAAACTGTACGGCACGACCCAGCGCGCTTTCATCCGTGTCGGTTACGGCTTTTCGCGCTCGCGCAACGGTGCGGCCAACGTGCACGCGGTCTCATGCCTCGCTACCGTAGGCGGCAAATGGCAGCACCGTGGGGGCGGCACATTCTACAGCAATGGCGACATCTACAAAATCAAGGATGCGCTGATCAAAGGCACCGATCACCTCGACACAAGCATCCGCGCGCTCGACATCTCGCGCGTCGGCCCGGTCCTCACCGGCGACAAAAGCGACCTCGGCGACGGCCCGCCGGTCACCGCCATGCTGATCCAGAATATGAACCCCGCATCCGTTTGTCCGGATTCGAAAGCGGTGCGCGCGGGTTTCATGCGGGAGGACCTTTTCGTCTGCGTGCACGAGCAGTTCATGACCGACACCGCGAAGCTCGCGGACATCGTGCTGCCGGCGACGACGTTTCTCGAACACGACGACATGTACCGCGCCGGCGGACATTCATTCTTCCAGGTCACGCGCAAAGTCATCGAACCTTACGGCGAGGCGCGCGAAAATCATTACGTGCACTGCGAGCTCGCCAAGCGGCTCGGTGCGAAACATCGTGGTTTCGAAATGACGGCGTGGGAACTCATCGACGAAACCCTGAAACTCTCCGGCTATCCGGATGCCGCGACACTCCACCGCGACCACTGGATCGACCGTCAACCCGATTTCGACAAGTCGCACTTCATCAACGGTTTTCCTACACCTGACGGCAAGTTCCGCTTCAAGCCCGACTGGCAAGCACGCGGCAAATACCACACAAAGATGCCCGCCCTGCCCGACCACATGGCAAGCATAGAAATTGCGGACGAACAACATCCGTTCCGCATGGTCACAGCCCCGGCGCGCTCCTATCTCAACAGTACGTTCACCGAAACCCCGACATCAAAGAAACGCGAGCAACGCCCCACCGTATTAATTCATCCCGACGATTGCGCCCAGCTCGGCATTGCTACAGGCGATCGCGTAGAGCTCGGCAATGCACGCAACACCATAGTCGTGCATGCGAAAACATTCGACGGCGTACAGCGCGGCGTCATCGTCCTCGAATCGATCTGGCCCAATTCCGCTTTCGAAGGCGGCATCGGCGTCAACAGCCTCATCGGTGCCGATTCCGGAGCGCCGAACGGTGGCGCGGCGTTTCACGACAGCGCGGTGTGGATAAAGCGGGCGCTTTGATCTGTTACATTTTGGCGGATAAATTCTGCCTGGCAATATGTCACGAATAATTTTTACCAACGAATTCTAATTGGTGCTCAATGAAAATGTTTTTTTTGATTATATTGACACTGTTATTTGCCGCGCTGTTCGCGTTCGGATGCGGGTCACTCTTTGACTCCGTTCTGCCGAACTTTTCTCTACACACTGAAGCAATGCTGAAGTGGCTATTCGCCGGAGGTCTCATCGTTTATCCTACTTGGCTCCTTCTCTTTGCTGCCGGTATGTGCGCAGTCGGGCCGGCAGACGACTCAGCACTTACAAATTCCGCTATGGAAAATCTGAAGGCAACGGGTCGTTTCAGGTTGCCCCTAATGGAGAGCACAAGCTCTTTACCGCTTCTGATGGAAAGACGTGCTCTGCAAATATAATCCCGCTCAACAATTACAGCGCTCAAGGGTTCGAGATCAGGCAAATGGAACAGATCGGATCAAAGGCCCCCAGCGAATGCAACTTCAGAAATGCCCGCTAAGTGCGCAGCTAAATTTAGCTGGCGCGGCCGGGCGTTCGGCGCTGCACCTCGTTGCAAAGTTGTGCGCGCCCGCCGCACAGAAAGACGTTACTTGCTTTCTGCCATCATTCGAAAGCCTTCAACCATGTTGAGTCGTGCCGCATTTATTGTGTTTGGTTGCGCAGCTTCGATGTCAATGGGCGCTGCATGGGCCAAACAACCGGATGGCGCATATCTTGACGGCGGGTCATCAAAGGTTGGCGTAATCCTGGTTCACGGTCGTTTCGCAAGAGGAAACGCAAGGTCGCCAGTAGTAAATCCGTTGCGCACCGCTATTCATGAGCGACTTGGTTTTCACACACTGTCGCTTAACTATCCAGCACCTCGCTTCAGCAGAAACGCCCCTGACGGGATTGTAAATTTTACGGCCGCTTACCAGCGGCTTAGTTCGGCGATTACGTTTCTCGGCAAGGAAAAAGGCGTAACGCAAATTTATGTCGTGGGTCACAGTCTCGGCACCCAAATAACAATCTCCTACATGGCAAAAAACGCGGGGAGTGGTCTGCGGGGTTACATCGGCGTTGCGATCTATGGTAGCGGGGAGTGCCCGAAAGGCGCAGCGAACCCACTCAACTCTTTTTGCAATTTGAAAACCATTCTGAGGAACTCGCCAACTTTGCCCGTCATTGATGTAGTTGCAATGGATGATGAGACGGATGTCAGCTTCGCCAACGAAAGAAAAGAACTGGTCTCGCCAACGTATCGGCAGGTTCATATCGAGGGCGCTGATCATTCGTTCCGCAGAAAAGAAGATGATTTGGTCAATATCGTGGTTGATTGGCTGAAACTGCAACAAGCCAGATAGTGGCTGACACCCCGCTCAACGCTGACGTGCGCAAGAATAGCGCGCGCCGGTTATAGGCTTGACCCTTGGCTGGTGCGGACAGGCGGGCATAGTGCGAGAATCGCTGCTCTATGCTAAATTTCACCCCGATAACTAAAAACGAGGAGACCCCATGAAACCGCAGTTTGCCGCGCAGCTTACCGGACAGGCCGTTGTCGTCGCATTCTTGACGCTGGCTGCGTGCGTTGCGCACGCGCAGCAGTACCCAACCAAGGCAGTGCGCGTGATCGTGCCTTTCGCCCCCGGCGGCGGCAGCGACATCACCGCCCGCCAGTTCTCGGCCAAGCTCACCGAGTACCTCGGCCAGCAGTTTGTCGTGGACAACCGCGGCGGCGCAGGCGGGCTGATCGGCATGGAAATGACCGCAAAGGCACCGGCAGACGGCTACACCATCATGATGATGTCGGGCAGCTTCTCGGCGACGTCGGCAGTGCAACGGCCCGCCTTCGATCCGATCAACAGCATCATCGCAGTCGCGGAGTTTGGCTACACCCCATTCGTGCTGGCCGTGCATCCTTCGCTGCCGTCGAAGTCGGTCAAGGAGCTGATCGCGCTAGCCCGCACGACGAAGGGTGGCCTGAGTTATGCCGGCACCGGCACCGGCGGCGCCACCCATCTAGCTACCGAATTGTTCTCAAGCATGGCGAAGATCAAAATGGTTGCCATCCAGTACAAGAGCACCGGTGCTGCGATGTCCGATCTGTTGGGCGGCCAGGTGCCGGTGATCATCGGCAGCCTGTTGCCGGTCACGCCGCATCTGCCCACCGGCAAGTTGCGGGCGCTGGGAGTAACAACCGAGAAACGCTGGCACACGCTGCCCAACGTGCCCGCCATTGCCGAGACGATCCCCGGCTACGACGTCGTGCTCTGGTTCGGCACGATGACGCCGCGCGGCACACCGCCGGCCATCATCCAGGCACTCAATGCCGCCATCAACAAGGGGCTGCAGGACGACGGCATCAAGCGCACCCTGGAACGTGACGGCATGACCGCCAGTGGCGGAACGCCGCAGGATTTCGACCAGCGCATCCGCAAGGATTACGAACGGTGGACGAGGGTCGTCAAGGAAGTCGGGCTCAAGCCGGGTGAGTAAAGCAAGACAACGGGCAGTCTGACTGGCCAATCCAACGCGGCGCGCAAATAGCGCGCCGCTTTTTTTCTACATCAACCGCCATCACCCATGCACTTCATTCAGGCTGAATCCCACACCCACGGGCTTTGTATCGCTCGCTGGGTTTTCAGCCGATTGCCGCGTACCGGTTCAATCCGGTGCCGGGAACCGTACACATGGAGTTAACGCTGTAAGCCTTGGAAGCGGGCTCAATAGACTCCCTCTCCCCGCAAGCGGGGCGAGGGGATTTTTTGAGATGCCTTCTAGTCGGCTCTGGCACCCGACGCCTTGACGACCTTAGCCCATTTGCTGATTTCGGACTGCAGGAAAGCCGTGAATTCTTCGGGCGAATTCTGGGCGACGGATTCGAGACCGAATGCGGCCAGCGCCTGAATCATTTCATCGAGCGCAAGCGCCTTGGTTATGTCTGCATTAAGCCGGCCGACGATTTCCCTTGGAGTCCCGGCAGGCGCCAGCACGCCGTACCATCCGGTGACCTCGTATCCCGCAAGCCCCGCTTCGGCAAAAGTCGGCAGCTCCGGCATCAACGCAGAACGCTTTGCACTGGTTATCGCCAAAGCTCTCAGCCTTTTGGCTTTTAGCTGCGGCACGACGGATGAGAGGCTCAGGAACGCCAGATCGACGTGGCCGCCCAACAAATCAGTGACCGATGCGCCGGCGCCTTTATAAGGTATGTGGACGATCTTTACTCCTGCCATCGCGTTGAAAAGCTCGCCGGCCAGGTGCGGACTGGTGCCGTTGCCCGACGAAGCGTAATTGAGCTGCCCGGGTTTTGCCTTGGCGAGCGCGATGAAGTCCTTCAACGTATAGGCCGGAACGGATGGATGGACCACCAGGACATTGGCGCCGGTCGCGGCCAGCGTAACCGCGGTGAAATCACGGATTGGATCGTAGGCAAGCTTTTTGTAGAGGCTGACGTTCACCGTGAAGGCCGGCTGCGCCATCAGCAACGTATAGCCATCGGCTGCCGATTTGGCGGCAACTTCAAAACCGACGTTGCTGCCGCCCCCGGGACGGTTATCGACCTGCACCTGCTGCCCCCAGGCAGATGTAAGCCGCTGCGCAAGCGCTCGCGTGAGTATGTCGGTCGCGCCACCAGTCCCCACCGGCACGACGATTCTTACCGCCCTTGTCGGATAGCCTTGTGCGCTCACCAGCGAACAGAAAAGCGCGAATGCGACTCCTGCAATTGGTCCGTACGCATACCGCGGCGAGGCATGAAAACGCATACTGAAAACCCCTGTACGGTGGACAACTTATTGCCCACGCCGAAAAACTCTGCAATTGCTTGGTCACGATTGCAATGGACCGCGTTTACCGCGTGGGCAACCAGTTGCCCACCCTAACAGCTAAGTCTTGGATATCAACGCAATCTTTTCCTGCATGCGCTGATCGAAGCGCTCGAGATTGATGATGATGCGCTCGTGCACGCCCCCGCCTATGCGCTCTTTCTCGTCTTCGGCATAGACGTTAAACGTCAGCGTGCGCTTTTCGACTTTGGTCACTTCGGCATATGCACGCACGCGCATGCCGACCGGAGTTGCGGCAGTATGCGTAATATCGAGATGAGTGCCGACGGTCTGGTGGCCGGCAGGCAACAAACCTTCGACCGCCTGCAGCGCCGCCGCTTCCATCAGATTCACCATCACCGGGGTGGCGAGCACGTGCACGCGTCCGCTGCCGACGTGGGGCGCGGTATGCTCTTCGCCGACGACGATCTCGACGCTGCCTTTAAGGCCGGGTTGCAGAGTGCCCATGATTTGGTGTACCCGTGAAAATGAAAACGGCCATCGCTCGATGGCCGTTTCGCAAGTCCGTAACCGGACCGGCGTTATTGTTTAACGGGCTCGAAGCCTGTGCAAGTGCCGGACTCGACAATTTCTTTGGCCAATTTGGTGTTATCGCCATCGAGCTTGCCTTCGCTCAGCAATTTTTTGGCGGTAGCACAACCTTCGCGTCTTTCCGCTTCTGTCGCGGTGAACGCAAGCAGGCTGGTCGAACCGCGGACTTTCCGCAGGATGCCGCCGGGGTAACCGCTCTTGATCATCATATCCATCAGTTCGCGCGCGCGATTGGGGTCGGCGTAAGAGGACATGCCCAGAAACCCGGTCTTATTGTACCAGTCGTAAGCGCGGCCGCGGGCGAGGTTGCTGCTGTCCACGCCGCGCTCGAGTAACCGCAATGCGAACTTGATCCGCAGGTCTTCGCTCACCTCGCGATAGTCGTCGGGAATATCGCCGCTCACCAGCAACATGGCGGCCTCGACGCAGATATCGCCGTTCGCCTTGCCGGATGGGACTTCGGTCTCGCACTGCGCCCGCACTTTTTTGAACGCGTCGTTATTGGCGCTGGGTCCTGACGGCTGGAGTGACGGCTCCGAGGACATCGGCTTTCTGTCGTAATCGACGGTATCCGCGCTGGCGGTCATCGACACGCAGCACGCTGCCGCCATCGCGGCCAGAAAAAAACGAAACGATAATTTTTGGGCAAACATACTCAACTCCCTGGTTGGTTGGTCATTTATCGTGCTTATAGCCGCCAATTGTACAATTGTACTACGCCGGGGGCGCAGGCTGCATCCCTATCCTGCAGGGGCGTATCAGCGTGGCACGCCCTCTTCCGCCAGGTCCCAGAACAGGCCCGTCATCATCTGCAGGCCTTCGCGCAGTATCGGCGCCAGCACATGCTCGTCGGGCGCGTGCTGCGAGCACCCCGCGTAGGAATGCGGCACCCAGATCGTCGGCAGCCCCAGTGTGTCGGCGAAACATTCGTTGGGCAGCGAGCCGCCGATATTAGGCAGGATGGCGGGCCGCGTGCCCGTCGTGCGCGTGATCGAATCCGCCGCCCAGCGCACCCACGGATGATCGGGATCGAGACGGGTAGCATGAAAGAAACCTTTTTTCGCCTGCTCGACCTTCACTTTGTCGAAGCCATGCGCATCGAGATGCTTGCGCAATGCAGGCACGAATGACGTTGGCTCAGTACCGGCGACGAAACGTATCTGGCAATGCGCGGTGGCGCGGCCGGGAATCGCGTTCACGGGATTCTCCGGGTTGCCGGTTCTGAATGCGAGGATTTCAAACGTGTGCCAGCCGTAGACTTTCTCCGCCCGCGTGAAGCCGGGTTCCCCCCACCAGTCGTCGACCGACGGTTCATCGACGCCGGGCTCGACCGCGCAATCGGCGAGCGCCTTGCGCACCGAATCCGGAATGTTCGCCGGCAATATTGCTGGAACGAGGACCTGGCCTTCGCGAGTAACTATGCTCGCCAGCGCGTGCGCGAGTATCACGCCGGGATTCGCCAGCAGCCCGCCCCAGTTGCCCGAATGGTGCGCGCCTTCGCGCAAGTCCACGCTGAAATCCATGTTGATGGCGCCGCGCGAGCCCAGGTAGATCGTCGGGCGGTGCGCGGAGAGGCGCGGGCCGTCGGACGCAATCAGCACGTCCGCTTTCAGCCGCTTGCCTTCACGCGCGCAGAACTCCTGCAAGCCGGGAGAGCCGACCTCCTCGCCGGTTTCAACCAGGAATTTAGCATTGAAACCAAGTTTGCCGCGTTCGGCTATTACGGTCGCCAGCGCCGCGATATTGATCGAATGCTGCGCCTTGTTGTCGGCGGAACCGCGGCCGTAATAACGGCTGCCTTCCTGCTTGAGTTCCCACGGCGACAATCCCGTGCGCCATTGCTCGGCGAGCCCGCGTATCACGTCGCCGTGACCGTACGACAACACGGTCGGCAGGTTCTCACCCTCGATGCGCTCGGCCACCAGCAGCGGCCCTCCGCTGGCGACGGGGTTCTCAAAGATCTCGACCTTGAAACCTATGCGCTCGAACGAAGGTCCAATCTCCTGCGCGAGATATTCAGTCAGATGTGGGCGGCTATCGGCGACCTGGCTTTCGGTGCGATAAGCGACGCGGCGCGCAAGGTCGGCGATGAATGCGCCTTCATCGAAATGGCGGGTAGCGCGGGATATGGCGGATTCGCGGGTCATGGGGGGTATTTTAAGCAATCTTGCGTAAATGGTTTAAAACGATCCGTCGTCCCTGCACAGGCGGGGACCCAGAAGCTCATTATAGAAACGGACCCAAAAACAATTTGGAACCGCCGATGAACGCAGATAAGACTGGGGACCTGACCCTGGTTCGAGGCAAGGTCTGGACTTTTATCGGCGTCAATCGGCGTTCATCGGCGGTTGCTTGTCGGTGTTGTATTTTCGAGATTAGTTCTGGATTCCCGCCTGCGCGGGAATGACGATGTCCAAGACATCCTGCCGCTTACTCTTTGTAATACAGGTAATTCTGTTCCACCAGCGCCATACTGGCGCCCCAATCGCGGCTCTTCACGTCGTACTGGCCCATGCGGCCGAATTTCTTGAAGCGCTCCTCGCATACGCTCGCCGCCGGAATATTGAGCGGCGTGCCGCCCGCCAGTGCACCGACCTGCGCGCGGCACGCGAGTTCGAAAAAGTGGTGAAAGATATACGCTTCGGGCAGCGACGTGCCGCACACAAGCGCGCCGTGGTTCTCCAGGATCATCACCCATTTATCGGCATGGTGATTGCTGCGGATCCGCGCGTGCTGCGCTACCCCTGCATCAGACCTCGTGCACCTGCATTTTCGCGCTGGTGCCGGACGGCAATTCTGGCGGCGTTTCGGTCGCCGGGAAATTGAATTCAAGCTTGGTGCCGACCGGGTCGTGCAGGAACACTTGGTAGCCCGCCTGCGGGATGTTCTGCTCTTCGAAATAAACACCGACTTTTTTCAGGCGCGCGCGGAATTCAACCGCGCCGCTCGCCTTGAACGCGACGTGATCGACGCTGCCGCTATGCAGGTCCTTGACGATTGTGCCTTTCGGGAAACGCCCGCTGACGTGCACGATGGGATCGTCGCCGTCGTACAGCCACAGTCCGTGGAACGGGAAGTTCGGGCGCGGCCCGACTTTCAGGTGGAGCACGTCGCCGTAGAATTTTTCGATCGCCGGCAGATCACTCTCCGCGCAGCGTATGTTCAAATGCTGAAAGCCGCTGATTGCCATCGCCTACTCCTCCTGAGTCCGCATACCGGACAATTATCTTACCTCAATTCAGCCCGCGCGCCGACGCGCGATGGCGGCGAGTATCGCCGCATTGTCCCATTGCCCTTCCCCGGCGGCCATGCAGCCGTCCAGCAGTTCCGCGTAGACTTTCGCGAACGGCAATTCCTGCCCGAGAGCGCGCGCGTACTCCAGCATCAGCGAAAAATCCTTGTAACTCTGGTCGACGCGGCTCACCGGGTTCTGAAACTCGCGGCGCGCCATCGCCGCGCCCTTGATGTCCATCACCTGCGAATAAGCCGCCGAATTGCGCAACACGTCAAGGAAGGCCACCGGCTCGAGGCCCATGCTCTCGGCGAACACCAGTCCCTCGGCAATGGCGCCCCGGTTCAGGCCAAGCACAAGATTGACCGCGAGTTTCGCCTTGCCCCCATTGCCCACCGCACCGAGGTATTGCCGTTTGGGACATACCGCATCCAGCGCCGGCGCCGCGGCATCCACCACATCGCGCGCGCCCGCCACAAGCCCAACGCCTTCGCCCTTCAAGACCTGCCCGCTGGTGCCCGATACCGGCATCTCTATATAGTTGGCACGCGGCTCGATACGCGCAGCCAGTTTTGCGATTCGCGCGGGATCGCAAGTACTGGTGCATATGAACGTGGGCCGCGGTGACGATACGGGACGCGCACTGAGCAGGCCGTCTGCGCCTTCAATCACCAGCTCGACCTGAGCGGTGTCGAATACAGCGACAAATATCGTGTCGCAAAGCGAGGCCAATGCCGCCAGCGTGGCTACCGGTTCACCTCCCCGTTCGGCAAGGCTCGCGCACTTGCCGGCGTCGATGTCATAACCCGCAACGTCGAAACCGCCCCCGCGCAGGCGCTGCGCTATCGCGCTGCCCATGAGGCCCAAGCCAACTACGCCGATACGCCGCACTTGCCCGACTCCCTGTAAATACCCCGCAAGGCACAATAAACTATAGACCACTTTCTTCGCCGCGAATGCGCGTGACCAACTCAAATACATCTTTACGTGGTTTATTAAACCATTCTGTGATTGATTTCAACTCCACCCCCCATCCGGGTTGAGCCCAAAAAGTCCGCTTAAATGTATTGCCATTGCCAGTTAATACAATTTTGTATGCCCAAAATTTACCAAGCGGCACCTCAATCTGTTCATAGGAAACAATCTCTACTGTTGCTTGTTGGTCAAAAGTTCTCTTACTTTCTTCATACATGGCAGTAGATCTGGTAACCCAACGTTTCCCAACCTCAAAAATATCACCTGGCATATCAAGTCGTGGTGGGTCATATAAGATCATCCCGTCAACGCCACTCCCAATCCGAACCAAGCCTCCATCAAGCGTTCTAATTGCATGCTTTCCAGTCTTGTTATTAATATAGACAAGACCGTTTTCAATTTTTTCCACTTTATTGTAGGTATTAAAAATTAACTCACCCGTAATGCCATTCACTACTTTCCCAGTAAATATATCGCCCACCCTGAACCGATTTTCTCCATATTTCTGGATTTCTCCATTTTTATTGGCTTGTAGCGTTATTTTTGCTTTTTGCAATTTTTCAATTTTAAATGATGCTTGTTCGGTGATGAAACCACTGGGGTACTTATTCAAAAAAGAATAAAAGTCATGAACATTCTTGCTATCTTTAATCCGGTCCCATTCCCTCTTCTGCTCAAAATATTCTTCAGCCTGGACGGACTCTCCTTTTTTCTTATCCAGGCTGGGCGGTATAAAATAGAAATCATCTACAAGCGATGTGCTTTCCCAGGGAATTTGCGCTCCTAGCGATGCCTCCCTTACCCCCAGTCTTACTCGCTTCATCACGTCCTCAATTTTTGCTGACGGATTGCGCATTTCGCGCAATAGGTTATCAGTAAACAATCCGTTCGTTCCAACTCCATCACTCGCCACGTTACCCGGAGCAGTGGCGTAACAAATTAATGAGTTAGGCGGGGCATCAAACTGGCTCAATCCTCTTTGCTCAATGGGCAATCTCCTTCCAAACGGGTTATCACGGCAGGCATCCAAAATAATTATATTCATTGGATTTTTGGCTTCAGCAAGCGCGGCAAGCATGGTATTTAACTCGTATGTTTTCTTAGGAATGTCGTCTATCCGATCAATATCGGCGTCAACCGGTATTAAGTAATTGCGCCATCCCAACTGCGCCCCATGCCCCGCATAATAAAAAAAACCAATTGATTTTTCTTTATTGAGGCGATCAGTGTATTTTTGAATAGAAGTTGTTAGATTATTTAAATTAGCATCCATCAAAAGTAATGTGTTAAACCCAAGCGAGTTCAACTCTTTGCTAATAGCTTTTGCATCATTGGCTGGGTTGGTAAGCGGACTATCAGGATACTTGCTATTTCCAATTACCAGTCCAGTTCGCGGCCCGTTGCCAGCCCTCTCACCAGAAAAAACTGGTTCAACCCCAAAGCAGAGGCCCGCAATAAGCGCACTGTATGTTTTGATTGCATTTCTACGATCTAATATAAAACCTTGATTATTTTTATTCATGACGATAATAACTTTCAACTTAAATTATTCTTAACTGCCGTAAGAAAACGAGCTTTTAAAGAACGTTTCTTGATGGGGCATGTCCTAACCATCTCGGTGAGATAGCCATTTGGGATCAGCATTTTCATCAGGCGTGCGATATTTTTTTCGAGAAAAAACTTCAGACGAGGCCGGGGGCGGCAGCAGCCAGACTGTTGCCACGCCGACCAGTGCGCTGATGAAGAACCTCGGCCGCGCCAGGATCAAGCGCATCGGCATTGCCCAGTTCGGGTGCAGCGGAGTCTCTCTCATTTGAACCAATGCTACCTTGATAGGTGTTTAGCGCCAAGCTATTGCATGGCGTCGATCAGTCGTCGAAATTCAAACGTAACCGGCTATGGCCGCTTCTGACCGAAAGCGGCCAGCGGCTAAGTGTCGAGAATATTCGCCGACGCCTTGAGTTCTCCGCGCTGCACTTTCAGCACGAGGTCCACCAGCTTCAGATTGGATGGCGTTGCAATTCCCAGCTTGCGGCCCTTATCGGCGATATAGCCGTTCATGAACTCGACTTCCGTGCGCCGGCCT
>CANJHY010000043.1:0-28985 GCA_947474275.1 Betaproteobacteria bacterium | reverse complement strand
GAAACGCATGGCCGTATTACGTCTACAGTAGAGCAATTCACTGCAAAAACGCCCTCTATCGACCCAACAATGTTTCAACTTCCTGAAAAGCAGCGCGCCGAGCGATTATTTGTTTGTTTGCTGATGCTGTGTCCGACAGGCTGCTAGGTGTCGTGCTTCAGGTGTCGTTTAGCGCGCGGCGGCGCGCGGGCTCAGGCGACTTCCGGCAATGCCGGTTTTGCGTCAGGCTTCACGGCGGACGCTTCGCCGTCGAGGCTGGTCTTGATGCCGGTCAGCACGCGCGCCTGGTCCTGTAAAGCAACCTGCAGCTTTTGCAGGTGCTTCATGCGGTCCTCCACCGAGCTGATGTTGTCGCGGATTTTCTTGAAGTTGTCGATGCGCTTGGCAAGCACTTTTTCGTGCTCCTTGATCTGCAGGTTGAGCGGATTTAACGCCGACTTCAGCCACGTCTCGGCGTCGAGCCGCGTCATCTCGAAAATCTGGCGCGCTTCGCCGACCAGGCTTTCATAAAACCGCTTGACCAGGAAATCCTTGTACTTGGCCATGTTGACCGGGTCATGGCAGAACTGGCTGGCCGTTTGCTGCATGCCGGTCATGGTCAGCGTGTGCTTTTCGAGGTTGAGCGCCGGCGGTGAGAGGCGCGCGAACCCGAACTTCTCGTGAAAGTGGGCGTAGGTCGCATCGACGAGGGTTTTGATCTGGTTGGCGAAATTGAGTATTTTTGCCGACACCCCGGTGAAGTGCAGGAATAGCGCCTGCATGTTTTTCCACAGCCCCGCCGTCGTCCATGCGTCTTCAATGAACTTGCGGTCTTTGTTGACGATGTCGTCGAGGCGGTCGTCGTCGAGTTGCTTTAACAGCGTCGCACCCTGGTTGGTCACGGTGTTGAACGTGCTGCGGAAGGTCTGAATGGTGTCCTGGTAATTTTTGCGGTCGACTTCAAGGCGCGCCACCATCGCCTGCGCCATGCTGCGGCTCTTGCCGGACATCGCGGCGAGTTCTTTCAGTTCCGTTTCGGTGGCGGAAAGCTGGTTGGCGACGGCGACGCGCGAAGCATCGACCATGCTGCCGATTTCGCGCTGTACCGCGGCGCGCATGATTTCCTGCTTGGCGGGAATGATTTCGGAGGCGAGCAGGTATTCGAGCTGTTCGATGCCGGTGCGCGCCAGCAATGTATGGTCGCCGCGCACGCGCGCGAGCAGCGCTTTTTGCGCGGAAATTGCCATCACGTGGGTGCGCGGTAATGCGAGCAGTGTCGCGGTCTGTTCGAGCTGGCGCTCGACGTCGACGGCGATTTCAGCGTCGGTTTTAAGGTCGTCCCACATGAGGTCGATCTTGTTCAGCACCGCGATGCGGCGCGTGGCCGCCGGCTGCACGTATTTCTGCCACACGTCGAGATCGGACTTGGTGACGCCGGTGTCCATGGCGAGCAGGAACAGCACGGCATGCGCGTTCGGGATCATCGACAGCGTGAGTTCGGGCTCGGTGCCGAGCGCGTTGAGTCCCGGCGTGTCGAGCACGATCAGGCCGCTTTTCAGGAGCGGGTGCGGATAACTGATCATGGCGTGGCGCCACGCGGGGATTTCCACCTTGTCGCCGTCTTTTTTCAACATGGTCGAAATCATCGGATCGTTGTCGTCCCACAGTCCGAGCGTGCGCGCCTCGTCGATGCTGACCATTTTGACTTCGACCAGGTGTTTCATCGCCTCGGCCATGTCTTCGCGCGAATCGACATTCAGCCGCACCTTGATCCACTCGACCTGCTGGCGTTTGAGCGCGCTGACGGTTTCCTGCCGCTTGCGCGTCTCGATCGGCAAGAGGCGCATGTACGGTTCTTCTGCCGCGTCGTAAAAGATCTCGGTCGGGCACATGGTGGTGCGGCCGACGTTCGACGGCAGCAGGCGCTGCTTGAAGTCGGAGAAGAACATGGCGTTGATGAGTTCGGTCTTGCCGCGCGAAAACTCGGCGAGAAATGCCAGCGTCATGCGGTCGTTGCGCAGGCTCTCGATCAAATCATAGATGCGCAGCGACTGCTGGATGTCGGCATAGCCGTTGGTATCGAGCCAGGCCTTGTAGGACTCGATCCCTGAAATCATCTGGTCGCGCCACTCTTGATAGTGGGCGACTTCTTTTTCGAGTTGACTCGTCATAATTGGGCAAAAATCGCGAGCGCTATCCGTTCTGGCGACCAGGGTCGGGAAAAGCCAAACCTTTTCAGGCGCTTATGCTCACCGCGCGACATGATAACCCGGTTCGGGCGGCACGCATGCCCGGCACGGGGGAAGGCTTGGGCGGGACTGACCGCGATTACCCCGACAGCGCCGGTTTGGCCGCGCCCGCAGGCTTGCCGGCCGGCGGCGCGGTCAGCGCGAGATTGGAGCGCAACTGGTCGAGGTGTTCGCCCTGTTTCTTCAGCGCCTGGCGCTGGGCATCAAGGGTCTTGATGCGTTCCTGCACGGAGGTCTGGTTGTCTTTCAGGTCGCGCAGGTTTTCGACGCGTTTCAGCATCAGTTTCTGGCGTTCCATGATCTGGCCGTTCAAGGGGCCCAGCGCGCCGCGCAGCCAGTGCTCGGTGTCGAGCCGCGTCAACTCGAACGTCTGGCGCGCCTCTTCGACCAGCCCGTCGTAGAACTTCTTGACCAGGAAATCCTTGTAGGTCGCGATGTTGATCGGGTCGTGGCAGAACGCGCGCGCGTTGGCTTCGAGCGCACGCATGGAGTCGAGGTGCTTTTCGAGCGTCAGCGGCGGCGGGCTCAGTTTGGCGAGCCCGAAGTTTTCGTGAAACTGCTGGTAGATGCCTTCGACGGCTTCGCGCAGCTTGACCGCGTAATTGAGTATTTTCTCGACCTGGGTGGTGAAATAGCCGAACAGCCCCTGGATGCTTTTCCACATGCCGGCCGTGGTCCACGCGCCCTGGATGAATTCGCGGTCGTGGGAGAGAATTTCCTCGATGCGGTCGTCGTGCAGGGTGGCGAGCAGCTCCTGGCCCTTGGCTGTCAGGTCGGAGTAAGTGACGTTGAACGCGGCCACGCTTTTCTGATAGTTTTTGCGCTCGGCCTCCAGGCGCGTCAGCATGTCCTGCGCAACACTCTGGTTCTTGCCCGAGGTCGAAGTCAGATCCTGCATTTCCTTGATGGTCGCGATGAACCGCGCCGCTACAGCCTGACGCGCCGATTGCACCAGCGGGCCGATTTCCTTCGCCACGGCGGCCAGCAGCAGGGCCTGGCGTTCCGGCACCAGCTTTTCGGCATGCATTTTTTCGAGCCTGGAGAAGCCCGTTTCCGCGTCGGTATGCGCGAGCCGTGCGGCCACGGCCTCTTTGATCGGGAGCGACAGCACGTTGGACGCCGGTATGCCGAACGCCTGCACCACTGCGGCTTCAGCCGTCGCGTCGGCGCCCGAACCACTGTCCAGCACCGTGAATTTATGCGCCTGCGAGTTTTGCACGAACTGTTTCCACACGTCCCGTGCAGCCGGCGTCAGTTCGCGGCCGAGCACCATCAAGAGCGATTGCGCGCTAGCGGCGATGCGCATGGCGACTTCTGGTTCCGCGGCCAGCATCTGCGAGCCGGGGCTGTAGAGGGCGATCAGGCCGCTTTTCAGCATCGGGTGGGGCAGGTTGATCAGCGCGTAGCGCCACGCCGGGATCATGACGGCGTCACCGCTGCGTTCGACGTTGGTGAGCGTCAGCGATTTCGCTTCGTCGACGCTGACGGCGCGCGACTCCATCAGGCTGCGCGTGGCTTCCGCGATGGATTCGGGCGATTCCGGATTCAGCCGCATCGTTATCCAGTCGACCGGGCTGCGCCGCAGGGTGGCGATGCTGTCTTCGCGCTTGCGCGTTTCCATCGGCAGCACGCGCACGTACGGCGACTCGCTGGGGTCGTGGAAGATCTCGGTGGCGCACAGGAATTCGCAGCCCGGGCCCAGCGGCAGCAGGCCGCCGGGCATATCGGCGAACAGCAGCGCGTTGATCAGCCCGATCTTGTCTTCCGCCGACTCGCCCATGAACGCGAGGCGTATGCGGTCGTTGCGCAGGCCTTCGACGAGGTCATAGATGCGCAGCGTCTGCTCGATGTCGGCCTAGCCGTACGAATCCTGCCAAACGCGGAACTCGTCGATCGAGGCGACCAGTTTTTCGCGCCAGGAAGTGAACTGGGCTATGCGTTGTTCGAGTTGGTTTGGCATGCGGCGTCTACGCTTGCAAGTAAGGCCATTATCGCGGGCCCGGCTTCGTTCAGCTCAACGATTTTGCGCCGGCCACGCGCACCCTGTCTGATTTTTATATCCCTGACAGGCAGCTTAAACCATTGATGTAAAAAGTCAATCAACGCAAAATTCGCCTTGTCGTCGACGGCCGGCGCCGCCACTTTCACTTTCAACGCGTCACCGTAACGCCCGGCCACGGCGCTGGCCCGCGCGTTGGGCTGGATGTGCAGGGTCAGGGTGGCCCGGCGCAGTTCCGGGTCGTAGCGGTACCAGCTCACTGGGGAGGCGGCGCGCCTAAAGCAGGCGCCCGACCGTCTTTTCCAGCCAGAGCAGGGGGACCGCGATCAGGAGCTGGCAGATAAGCAACACGATCAATGGCGACAGGTCGACGTTGGCGACCATCGGCACTACCTTCTGAAACGGCCGCAGGAAGGGACGCGTTACGACGGTGAGCACCGGCGCCAGCGCGCTGTGCGGGTTGACCCAGCTCAGCACCGCCTGGAGGACGACGGCGATCATCACCACGTAGACCGCGAGCCGCGCGATGTCGATGGCGGAGAGTGCGGCGACCGCGGCCAGCGCAACACCGGCGGCCGAGCCCAGTTCGTAGCCCTTGATCTGCAGCACCAGCCACAGCTGCAGCGCCGCTACCAGCCACGCCACGACGAGCGTTGCAAGGTCTAGTCCCCACCAGCCGGGAATCACACGGCGCGCCGGCAGCACGATGAAATTGGTAAGCGCCGCCAGGAATTCGGACAGCTGGTTGCGCGCCGGCGCACGCAGCCATTGCAGGACGAACCGCAGCAGCAATGCCAGCACGAACAGGTCGCCGACCGTCGTCAGCAGGAAAATCAGGGTTTGCGCCACCACGAGTTTAGTCCTTGCCCAATTCGATACCGAGTTCGCGGCTGCGCTCGTTGGCAGCTTTAACGGCGCCTACGATCGCCTCTTTAACGCGCGCGGTCTGCATGCTGGCGAGCGCGGCCGCGGTGGTGCCGCCTTTCGACGTGACGCGTGCGCGCAGGGTCGCGGCGTCTTCGGGGCTTTCGGCGGCGAGTTTTACCGCGCCGGCAAAGGTTTCGATGGCGAGGCGGCGCGCGGCGTCCGGCGCGAGCCCGAGATCGAGCGCTGCCTGCTGCAACGCTTCGATGAAATAAAACACGTAGGCCGGTCCGCTGCCAGAGACCGCGGTGATGGCGTCAAGTTGCTCTTCGCTCTGGACGATGAGCGTGGTGCCGACCGCGCCAAGGACGGCTTCGGCGCTCGCGGCGTCCTCTTTGGTTGCGCCGGGCATCGCATATAGACCAGTGCAACCCGCGCCAACCAGCGCCGGCGTGTTGGGCATGGCGCGCACGATCCGCGAATAACCGCCGAGCCAGCGCGCGAGATCGGTGCCGCGGATGCCGGCGGCGATGCTGATGATGAGTTGCTGCTTGATGTGGGGGCGCAATGCGGTGGCGACTTCACGCATGTTCTGCGGCTTGATCGCAAGCACTACGCAATCGCCGGCGACTGCTGCCGCGTCGATGCGCTCGCAGGTGGCGACTGAATATTGCTGCGCGAGTTTGGCGCGCGCCGTGGCGTCGATTTCGACGACGCGCAGCGCATCCGCGGCATAGCCTTTCTTGAGCAGGCCGCCGATGATGGCGTTCGCCATGTTGCCGCCGCCGATGAAGGTGATGTTCATTTTCGGGTGATGGGCAATGGGTGATGGGTGATGGGGAATCGAAAATGCGCTGAGCAGGGATTTTACCCTTTACTTATTGCGCATCGCTCATTGCCGTTGTCCAAATATCGCGGTGCCGACGCGCACCAGCGTGGCACCCTCCGCAATCGCCGCTTCGAGGTCGGCCGACATGCCCATCGACAGCGTGTCGAGCGCAACGCCAGCCATCGCCAATTGTTCCTTGAGCTTACGCAACTCGGCGAAATAACGGCGCTGTTGCGCCGGGTCATCGCTTGCCGGCGGGATCGTCATCAGTCCGCGCAGTTTCAATCGGGGCAGCGCCGCGATCGCGCGTGCGAGCGCGGGCGCATCGGCGGGCGCGACGCCGCTCTTGGTATTTTCATCGCCGATGTTGATTTGTATGCAGACCTGCAGGGGCGCCAGCGCGTCGGGACGCGCCGCTGACAGTCGTTCCGCGATTTTGGCGCGATCGACGCTGTGCACCCAGGCAAAGTTTTCCGCGATCTGGCGCGTCTTGTTGCTCTGGATCGGACCGATAAAGTGCCACTCCAGTCCGAGGCTCGCCAGCGCGACGATCTTGTCTACCGCCTCCTGCACGTAGTTTTCGCCGAAAACACGCTGCCCGCATGCGTGCGCGGCAGCAACGGCGTCGGCGCCGAACGTTTTACTGACGGCGATGAGCCCGACTGCGGCAGGATCGCGTCCGCAAGCGCGCGCGGCGTCGGCAACGCGCTGTCTTACGGCTTGCATGTTGAACCCGATTGTGGCCATAATTTCGTGCAAATTGAGCGATTTATTCCGAATGATGCCGCGTCGCAGCATACGCGTTGTGCTTACCCAATTGCGGTAACCAGGAAATTATAATGGACATCTCCGAACTGCTCGCGTTTGTCGTCAAGAACAAGGCCTCCGACCTGCACCTGTCATCCGGGTTGCCGCCGATGATCCGCGTGCACGGCGACATCCGGCGCATCAACCTGCCGGCGATGGAGCACAAAGACGTCCACGGCATGGTGTACGACATCATGAACGACGGCCAGCGCAAATTCTACGAAGAAAATCTCGAGTGCGATTTCTCGTTTGCGATTCCCAATCTGGCGCGCTTCCGCGTCAACGCGTTCGTCCAGCAGCGGGGCGCTGCCGCCGTCATGCGGACCATCCCGTCCAAGATCCTGTCGCTCGAGGATTTGAAGGCGCCGAAGATTTTCGGCGAAATTGCCGACCAGCCGCGCGGCATGGTGCTGGTCACGGGGCCGACCGGCTCCGGCAAGTCGACCACGCTGGCGGCGATGGTCAACCACAAGAACGAAACCGAAATGGGCCACATCCTTACCGTCGAGGACCCGATCGAGTTCGTGCACGAATCCAAGAAGTGCCTGATCAACCAGCGCGAAGTAGGGCCGCATACGCTGTCGTTCGCCAACGCGCTGCGGTCGGCGCTGCGCGAAGATCCGGACGTCATCCTGGTCGGCGAAATGCGCGACCTGGAAACCATCCGCCTGGCGATGACTGCTGCTGAAACCGGCCACTTGGTGTTCGGCACGCTGCACACGAGTTCGGCCGCCAAGACCATCGACCGTATCATCGACGTGTTCCCGGCGGAGGAAAAGGAAATGATCCGCGCCATGTTGTCGGAAAGCTTGCGGGCGGTGATATCGCAGGCGCTGCTCAAAACCAAGGACGGTAGCGGACGCGCCGCGGTGCACGAGATCATGATCTGCACGCCGGCGATCAGAAATCTGATACGCGAAGCCAAGGTCGCTCAGATGTACTCGGCGATCCAGACCGGCCAGTCGTTCGGCATGCAGACGCTCGACCAGAATCTGCTGGAGTTCGTCAAGCGCAACATCATATCGGTCGATGAGGCGCGTGGCAAAGCCATGAACAAAGACAACTTCAAGTAAGACCAGCCGTTTCTGCGGCGGTGAACGCTCAATGCCAAACGGGAGTGCGTAATGGATCGTGACCAGTCAGTACAGTTCATGCACAATTTACTGCGCGCGATGCTCAGCAAAAAAGCGTCCGACTTGTTCATCACCGCGGGTTTTCCGCCCGCGTTCAAGATCGACGGCAAGATGACGCCGGTATCCAACCAGACGCTGACGCCGCAGCACACCGCGGACCTTGCACGCGCCATGATGAACGACAAGCAGGCGGCCGAGTTCGAAGAAACCAAGGAATGCAATTTCGCGGTGGCCCCCGCCGGCATCGGCCGCTTCCGCGTGAATTGCTTCATACAGATGCAGCGCGTCGGCATGGTGATGCGCACCATCACCACCACGATTCCGAAATTCGACGATTTGAAACTGCCGCCGGTCCTGAAAGACGTCATCATGAGCAAGCGCGGGCTCATCATCTTCGTCGGCGGCACCGGCTCGGGTAAATCCACTTCGCTGGCGGCGATGATCGGCTACCGCAACGAGAACAGTTACGGTCATATCATCACGATCGAGGATCCGGTCGAGTATGTGCACGACCACAAGAACTGCCTCATCACACAGCGCGAAGTCGGCGTCGATACATTGTCGTGGGAGCACGCGCTGCACAATACGTTGCGGCAGGCGCCCGACGTCATCCTGATCGGCGAGATCCGCTCGCGTGAAACGATGGAGCACGCGGTGGCATTCGCAGAAACCGGCCACTTGGCGATGGGCACACTGCACGCCAACAGCGCCAACCAGGCCCTCGACCGCATCATCAACTTCTTCCCGGCAGAGCGCAAAGCCCAGTTGCTGATGGACTTGTCGCTCAACATCCGCGCGCTGATTTCGCAGCGCCTGATTCCGACCAAGGAGGGCAAGGGCCGGCGCGCGGCGATTGAAATCCTGCTTAATTCGCCGTTGATCCAGGACCAGATTTTCAAGGGTGACGTGCACGAGATCAAGGGCACGATGGCGAAGTCGCGCGAAATGGGCATGCAGACGTTCGACCAGGCGCTGTTCGATCTCTACGAGTCGGGCGACATCAGCTACGAAGACGCGCTGCGCAACGCCGACTCCGTCAACGAACTGCGGCTCAACATCAAACTGAACGGCAAAGAGTCCAAAGACAAGGACGTCATGTCCGGCATCGAGCACCTGAACATTGTGTGATGCCGGGCGCGTTGCGCCGGGTCGAATCCGCGCCGGTTGAACAGCGGTTAGCCGTCTGTTCAAACCGGCGGTTTTATTTATGACTCTTCCCGTAGAGTTGCACAGCCTCATCATCAGCGCGCTGGTGGTCAGCGTGGCCTATATCATATTCGGCATCTCGGCGTTCGGCGCCGCGCTGTTCACAGCACCCGCGCTCGCTTACCTTTTTCCGCTCGATTTCGCGCTCCCGGTTTGCGTCCTGCTCGACGTCTCGGCCTCGATTGCGATCGGCACGCGCTTCTCGCGCGAGGCCGACAAGCAGGAACTCATCTGGCTGGCGCCCGCGTCATTGGTCGGCGCGGTGCTTGGCGTGACTTTGCTGGTGAGCCTGCCGCGGCAGGCAACGTTAATCTCGCTCGGTGTGTTTCTGCTGGTTTACGGTGTCTACATGCTGCGCCAGAACACGGTCGCCAGTTACATCAGCCGGCGCTGGGCGCCGGTCGCGGGGTTTGTCGGCGGCGCGATGGGCACTCTGTTCGGCATCGGCGCGCCGCCTTATGCGATTTATCTCTCGCGGCGGCTCACCGACAAGAATGCGCTGCGCGCGACGCTTTCCAACATGGTGCTGCTCTCGACTTCGATACGCGCGCTGGTTTTCCTGGCAGGCGGGCTGATGCTGATGGACCGCCTCATCACGTTCGCGATCCTGCTGCCGTTCGCGCTCGCCGGCCTGTGGCTGGGCAACCGCATCCACGGCCGCATTTCGCGCGACCAGGTGGCGCGCGTGATGAGCGGCGTGCTGATGCTGATCGGGATTTCTCTCGTCGTGCGCGCGCTCACGCAATAAGCGTCACGCCTCTTTGCCGGCAAGCGCTTTCTCGATGCGCCGGGGTAGCAGGAAGAAAACCAGGTCAGAATCCGTTGACGATGGGGGCGGCGACATAGAGGATTGTTGCCGCAACAATGCCACGAAACGGGATGCTGAACCAGTAGCGCCATGCGAGGACGACATAGCTGCCCAGTAAAAGCAGGCCGACGCCAAGCAGGTATGGCGACGCGAACAGGAGCGCGCCGTGTGCGAGCGTGATCATTTGGTTTGTACCGTCAAGACTTGATCTCGATCGCAGGCTTCACTTTGCGCATGCCGCCGGCGACGAGTTTGTATTCGAGCAGGCGGCATTCGAGCGCGCCGTTGAAGAGGACGGTGCGTTTTGACGCGGATAGCCGGATCAACTTCGGCAACTGGGGGTCGCCGGTAAAGATGTAGGCGCGCCAGCCGCTGAAGCGCTGTTTGAGCGCGTCGCCCAGCTTGGGATAGAGCTCCGCGAGTTCGTGTGCTTCGGCCAGCCGCACGCCGTATGGCGGGTTGGTGACGATGACGCCGCTGGTGGCGGGAGCGGGGATTTCGAGCACATTGGCCTGTTTCAATTGAATCTGATTCTGCAGGCCCGCCGCTTCGATGTTGGCACGCGCGTTTTTGAGCTCGTCGCCGTAAAGGTCGCTGCCGTATATCGGCAGCGCGCCGTTGCGCGGGCTTTCTTTCGCTTTCGCTGCCTGTCGCAATACATCCCATTGCTCGCGGTCAAAATTTTTCAGCTTTTCGAAGCCGAAGCTGCGCTGCGCGCCGGGCGCGATGTTGAGCGCGATGAGGGCCGCTTCGATCACGAGCGTGCCGCTGCCGCACATCGGGTCGAGCAGGGCCTCGGGTGGCGTCCAGCCGGAAAGCCGCAGAATGCCGGCGGCGAGGTTTTCGCGCAAAGGTGCTTCGCCCGTCGTGGCGCGGTAGCCGCGCTTGAAAAGCGGCTCGCCGGACGTATCGATATACAGCGTCAGCTGGTCCGCTGTCAGAAAAGCGTGGATGCGCACGTCGGGAGTTGTTGTGTTGACGTTCGGACGCTCGCCACCCTTCGCGCGGAACGCGTCGCACACCGCGTCCTTGATGCGCAGCGTGACGAAGTCGATGCTCTTTAGCGGGCAGCGCACAGCGGCGAGGTTAACGCGTATGGTGTTGCCGACGTCGAACCACTGCGGCCACTTCAGCGCGAGGGTCGCCTTGAAGATGTCGTCTTCGGTCTTGTACGGCGAACCTGCCACCCTCCATAAAACGCGGCTGGCGATGCGGCTTTCGAGATTGACGCGGTAACACAGCGCGAACGGGCCTTCGAAATGCACGCCACCGTCGGCCGTTTTTACGCTGGTCGCATCGAGACCGGTGAGTTCCTGCGCGAGCACGCCTTCAAGGCCGCGCGGGCAGGGAGCGAAGAATTTTTCCATCATTGGCTATTTTTCTCGTGTGTGTGTTGCGCGGTCTGCAGCGGTATCAATATGTCGTAACTGACCAGGTGGCGGCCGTTGCGGCGTTTGGCGAGTTCGATGATACGCGCTTCGATCGCAGTGCCTGAATCAAGCACGCGCGCCAAAGCGCTGTTTTCGCTTCGCGGCACGTAACCGATTTTGTGCCCTTGCCATTCGAGACGAATTGCTGCAGCGTCGAACGCGTTTTCGGGTTCGCGGATCACGCCCAGCGCGTCGCCCACGCGCATTTCATCCCATACGCGCCGGCCGTCATTGTAACGGAAGCCGGCGAGCGGCGAGTTGCGCACGACCATGTGCACGGTCGCTTCCCCCGGGCACGCCGGTGCGGGAGACAACAATAGGCAGAGTGCAAGCAGGGCTCGTCTCATGCTCCCAATAACGTGCAGCGCGCACGCCGGGAGTAAGACTTAAGTAATAGAACCCTTCTCGAAAATGTAAAAAAGACAATTGGCCGCAGATAACCGCGTTTATCTGCGGCTACAAATCCTTTTTGAGATAACTTCTAGAAAGGTTTTACAACGACCAGGATGACGATTGCGATCAGGATGACGACCGGCAATTCGTTGAGCCAGCGGTAAAACACGTGACCATGACGGTTACGGTCGTGTTTGAAGTCCATCATCAGCTTGCCGCAATACACGTGATAGGCGATGAGGACTGCGACCAGCGCCAGCTTGGCATGCAGCCAGCCACCGTTAAAGCCGTAGCCCAACCACAGCCATGTGCCGGAGACGAGCGTCAACACCGCGCCCGGCGTCATGATGCCGAAAAACAATTTCCGCTCCATGATCTTGAAACGCGCGATGCCCACGGCGTCGTCCGCCATCGCGTGGTAGACAAAGAGCCGCGGCAAATAAAACAGCGCGGCGAACCAGGTCACCATGAATACGATGTGAAACGCTTTTATCCAGAGCACCATATTTCCTTCCCCTTGCACCCTATGTGCGAATTGAGCGGCGGTTTCACCGTCCGCTCCTATTCGCACAGTTATGTCGGCGCCCCTTTGCGGGGGCGTCCCGACATAACTCATTTTAGGAGACGACGCCGAGTTAAAGCCAGCGCCACATAAAACCCGCCAATCGCGAACAGCGCCAGTACCGCGGCATGCGCCGCCCACGCGGCAGGCACCGCGTCGTTCATCAGCGGCCTCACCAGCGCGACCGCGTGCGTCAGGGGCAGGAACAGGGCCGCCTGCTGCAGTGCCGGCGGGAACTGGTCGGCGGGGAAAAACACCCCGCACAACATCATCATAGGCGTGATGAAAAGCGTGAAGTAATACATGAAGAAGTCATAGCTCGGGGACAGCGCGGTGATGATGAGCCCGAGGCTGGCGAACGCGAGGCCGGTGACGAACATGACGGGCAGCACCCACAGCGCCAGCGCCGATTGCGCGAAGCCGAGCGCTATCGACACCACCAGCACGGCGCTGCCCGCCATGAAGCTTTTGCTCGCGGCCCACACCAGTTCGGCGACCAGCACGTCATCGAGCGTGATCGGCGCGTTCATGATGGCGTCCCAGGTTTTTTGCACGTGCATGCGCGAAAAACCGGAATACATCGCTTCGAAAGACGCGCTCATCATGGTGCTGGAACACACCGTGCCGGCAGCGAGGAAAGCGATGTACGAAGTGCCGAACGTATCGGGCAGCATGCGCCCCAGGCCATAGCCGAAGCCCAGCATGTAGATCATGGGGTCGGCCAGGTTGCCGAGCATCGACGGAATCGCGAGCTTGCGCCAGACCAGCATATTGCGCCGCCACACGTGTATGAAGCGCAGGCTCAGCCGGGGTAGCGACCAGATTTTTGCGGGACTCATATCAAAAAATCCAAGCAACCGCCGATAAACGCCGATGAACGCGGATGAAAAGTGATAATTCAGATGACGGTGTGCATAAATAATCCGAGCAAATAGCGATTGCTGTTTTCCCTCGCTTCCTCTGTATCAAGCGCCAACTCATCGTGTTCTTATCTGCGTTCATCGGCGTTTATCGGCGGTTCCGCATTGTTGTTAATCCCGCAGATCGCGGCCGGTGAGGCGCAGGAATACGTCTTCGAGGTTCGCCGGGCGATGCAGGTAGCGCAACTCGGGCATTTGCTCGAGGTTGTGCAGCAGCGGTTCGACATTGTGCGCATAGCAAAAGACCGTTTCGCCGGTCTGCTCGCAGCGTTCGCACAACTTGCTGCCATGTGCGGCTGCCCATGCTTCAGCGCCGTCGCCAAACACCTCAACGACCTGCGGCTCGATATGCGCGCCGATGAGTTCGCGCGGCGTGCCGCTCGCCATGATGCGGCCATGGTCCATGATGGCGAGGCGGTCGCACAGGCGCTCGGCTTCGTCCATGAAGTGCGTCGTCAGGAAAATCGTTTTGCCCTGCGCCGCGAGCTGGCGCAGGCGCTGCCAGATCAAATGTCGCGCCTGCGGGTCGAGGCCGGTGGTCGGCTCGTCGAGAAAAATCAGGTCGGGATCGTTGATGAGAGCGCGCGCCAGCGTGAGCCGCCGCTTCATGCCGCCCGACAGCGCTTTGATGTTGTCGTCGGCGCGGTTGGCAAGGCCTGCGAATTCGAGCAGCGCCGGTATGCGCGCATTGATATAGGCAGCGGTGAGACCGAAGTAGCGGCCGTACACCATCAGGTTTTCGCGCACGGTGAAATCGGGATCGAGATTGTCCATTTGCGGCACTACGCCGACCCGCGCGCGCGCCTTGCGCGCTTCGCGCGGAATCGGCAGGTCGAACATGCTGATGGTGCCGGCGTCGGGTTCGGTAAGGCCGAGGCACAACCGCAAGGTGGTTGTTTTGCCCGCGCCGTTGGGGCCGAGCAGGCCGAAGCATTCGCCCGGCTTCAATTCCAGATCGATGCCGGCCACCACTTCGTGCGCGCCGTACGATTTCCGCAGGTCGCGGGTGACGAGATAAGTCATCGGCAGTGCCGCGTCACGATCTGCTGGATGATATGCAGGCGGCCATGAAAAAAATGCTCGCCACCCGGCACCACCACGACCGGCAGGTTCTGGGGCCGTGCCCAGTCGAGTACTGCTGACAGCGGCACCACGTCGTCGACTTCGCCGTGGATGACCAGCGCGCCGGCGGCGACTTCTTCCGTCGCAAAGCGGTTCACCGCCGGCGCCACCAGCACGAGCTGGTCGGGCTTAAGCGCCTTGGCGACGCGTGTCTGCACGAAACTGCCGAACGAGAAGCCGGCGCAGGTGAGCGGCAAGTGCCCGTATTTTTCCTGTGCGTAACGCACGACCGCAATCAGGTCGGCGGTCTCGCCGCGGCCTTCGTCGTGAATTCCGGTGCTGGCGCCGACGCCGCGAAAGTTCGGCCGTAGCGCAACGAAACCCAACGCGTAAAACGTGCGCGCGAGGGTCGTCACCACTTTGTTGTCTTTGGTGCCGCCCATCAGCGGATGCGGGTGCGCGATCAGCGCGATGGCGCGCCGGCTGTCACCGGGATCGCTGACGTCGACTTCGATCTTGCCCGCCGGCCCGTCGAGCAGCAGATTTTCTGTCGTCGCAGGTCTCAAATCTTCAGGCGTTCGACTACGCGGCCGTTCTGCAAATGCTCGCTGACGATTTCGTCGATGTCTTCGCGGTCCACGTAGGTGTACCAGACTTCTTCAGGGTAGACGACCAGCACCGGGCCTTCTTCGCAGCGGTCGAGGCAACCCGCCTGGTTGATGCGCACCTTGCCGGCGCCGGAAAGCCCCAGCGATTTTATTTTGTCTTTCGCGTAGTCGCGTATTTCCGTCGCGCCGCGGTCATTGCAGCAGACGCGGCTGCCATCGCGCTGATTGCAGCAGAAAAAAACGTGGTGTTTGTAGTAGCTCATAAATTATGGTTTTGGCGACGTGAGGCAATGACGGACTTAATCGGGTCTGTATGGTACTGCAAAAGCCGCTCTAATGACTAATCAGAACGCGTTGTACTTGCGGGCGTTGCCCTTCGCGCGCCGCACCGGATACTTGCGGGCATTCACACGCATCTTGCGCCGCGCCGCCGCCAGCAGATCGATATCGAGCACATCGGCAAGCCGTGTGAGGTAGAGCAGCACGTCGGCGATTTCGTCTTCGACCGCGCGTTTTCCCGTGGCGTCGAAACGCGTGCTTTGCTCAGGTGTGAGCCACTGAAAATGTTCGAGCAGCTCAGCGGCTTCTACGCTCAAGGCCATGGCGAGATTTTTCGGTGTGTGGAACTGCTGCCAGTCGCGCGCGGCGGCAAAGCGGCGCAGCGCATCGCGCAGGCCGGTGAGGGTGGCAGGTTGTCGGGGCATGGATGGGCTTTCCTTGAAATGCAGTGGTTCAGCGCGCGCGGCGGGCAGGGCCGGCACGCAAGAGTCCGATCAGGAGCAGGATTGCGACGAACGGCCAGCACTGTGAAAGAATGCGCACGATGCCGCCGAAATTGGCCAGGTGCGTAGTCTGCACGCTGGTCGTGAAGACCGGCAGCGTCTGGTACGGATTGTCGGGCGTGATGTTGACGATCACTACTACGGCCACCACACAGACAGCGGCGAGCGCCGCACGCGCCCACGGCGCCAGCCAGTACAGTAACGCCACGCCGACGGCGCCGGCCGCGAGACCCGATCCCACGCCGGGCGTCAGCCATTGCAGACCGCTGGCAGCGCGCGTGAAAGCAATCGCGGCTATCGATTTGGCGGCCATGCTCAGCAGCAGCGTCACCACCATTGCGCGCAACGCATAACGCGGCGACTGCATCAGCAGTGAGACGATGAGGCCCACAGCCATCACCGTCAGGGTCACCACGGCAGCTTCCGCCAGCAGATAGGCCTGGGACGAATGCATGAACATCGGTGTGATACCTAACGCCTCGCGCAGATTGCCGCTGCCGAACGCGAGCGGCGACGGATGAAACTGGATCACGACCCACAGCGCCACCACCAGCAGGCCGCAGTCGCCCAGCCTGCCCGACCGCACCATGCGCTGGCGCAATGCCGCCAGCGGATTGTTCCAGAGCGTCAGCAGCAGCGCGCCGAGCGCGCCGAGTACGGCGCCAGCGCTGTTGGAAAGCAGATCGACGTTCGAGGCTATGCGTGCCGGCAGAAACATCTGTACGCTTTCCAGCAGCAGGCTCAGCACTGCGGCGACCAGCGTGGCAATCACCAAAGCGGCGGCGGGTGCCAGCGGCGGGCGCAGCGCGAAATACAGCATGGCGCCCAGCGGCAGATAGGCCACCACGTTCAGAGCGATGTCGGTCGCGGTGATATAGCGCGGCCAAGGTGCTGTCAGAAAGCGCAGCACTTCATCGGGCGGCATGCGCCAGCCGGCGAACGGCTGCAAGCTGGCATACACGATGACCAGTGTGTAAGCTAGCGCTATGTATCCGGCAAGCTTGGGCCCACGCGACATGACAGTATTCTATGACGTTTTCAATGGCGATGCAGATGGTATCTGCGCGCTGCATCAGCTGCGGTTGGCAGAACCTCGCGCAAGTGTGCTTGTCACCGGTGTCAAGCGCGACATCGCGCTGCTCGAACGCGTCGAGGCGCAAGCGGGCGACACGGTCACCGTGCTCGATATCTCGCTGGCACGCAATATTGCCGCGCTGCAAAAATTGCTCGCGCGCGGCGCGCACTGCCGCTACTTCGACCATCATTTCGCGGGCGAGGTGCCGGCGCATCAGAATCTCGAGGCGCATATCGATACCGCGCCGGATGTGTGTACGAGCCTCTTGGTCGACCGCTATCTCGGCGGCCGCCAGCGCGCCTGGGCGGTGGTCGCGGCGTTCGGCGACAATCTCGCCGCGGCGGCGTCGAGCGCGGCCGCTCCGCTCAACCTGAACGACCTCCAGCTCGCGCAGTTGCAGGAACTCGGGGAATGCATCAATTACAACGCGTACGGCGAGAGCGTCGAAGACCTGAATTACCATCCGGCCGATTTGTACGAGACGCTTGCGCGCTATCCCGACCCTTTCCAGTTCATCACCGGCGAACCCGTGTTCGAAATTCTGCGCGCCGCACGTGCCGACGACCTGTTTCGTGTGAGCGAACTCGAGCCGGCGCTGGAAAATGCGCGCGGTGCAATCTACGTATTGCCGGACGTTGCATGGAGCCGGCGCGTCAGCGGTACATTCGGCAACCAGCTCGCGGCCGGGAATCCCGAACGTGCGCATGCCGTGCTGACGGCCCGTGGCGATGCTTACGCAGTCAGCGTGCGCGCGCCGGTGGCGCAGCCGCGCGGCGCCGACGAGTTATGCCGGCAGTTCGCGGGCGGCGGCCGGCAGGGCGCGGCGGGAATAGACGTGCTGCCCGCGGGCGAATACGAGCGGTTCGTGGCGGCGTTCGATAAAGCGTACGGCTAGGTACTAGCTATTCAATCTTGAACCGCGAAGGACGCGAAGGACGCGAAGGGAAGCTTCAGAAGGTGAGGGGAATCGATTTTTAGAAATTTTAGTGAGGCAATTTGGAATCAACTCAACGACTTTTTTTGAATTCCTTTGATTTTCCTTTGCGTCCTTCGCGTCCTTTGCGGTTAAAGACTTGCGCTTTTAGTCGTGTACACGCAGTGGAGTATTAGCAAAAATCCACTGTAAACCAACTTTGCAAGTTACTCGGCCTTGATATTGCCGTCGCGGATGACTTTGCCATATTTGTTGTTCTCGGCCTTGATGAAGGCGGCGAATTCGTCGGGTGTATTGCTGGTCGGGTCGCCGCCGAGCGAGATCAACCGGTCTTTGACGCCCGCGTCCGCGGCGGCGCGTTTGACGTCAGCCTGGATTTTCGCGATCACGTCGGCCGGCGTGCCGGCGGGCGCCAGAAAACCGAACCACTGCGTCGATTCGAAATCGATGCCTGCTTCATGCAGAGTCGGCGTCTCGGGTGAGGCCGCGCTGCGTTTCGCCGAGGTGACGGCGAGCCCGCGGATGCGGCCCGACTTGATATGCGGAATGATGGGTGCCAGGCCGAGGATGGCCGTCGGGATCTGGCCGCCGACGAGATCAGTGACGGCGGGCGCCGCGCCCTTGTACGGAACGTGCAGATAGTTGATGCCGGCATTGGTTTTCAGCCACTCGCCGGCAAGGTGCTGGGTGCTGCCGGTGCCGCTGGAGCCGAACGGCAAACCACCCGCCGTTTTTTTCGAGAGCGCGATCAATTCCTTGACCGTCTTCGCGGGCACCGAGGCATGCACCACTATCATGTTGGGGTACGTTGCGGCGAGTGAAATGGGCGCGAGTTCCTTGAACGGGTCGTAGTTCATTTTGGCGTAGAGCGCGGGATTCAGCGCGATTTCCGCGGGCGAGCAGATGAGCAGGATATAGCCGTCTTTCGGCGCGCGCACCACCGCTTCAGCGCCTATCATGCCGCTCGCGCCGGGCCGGTTTTCGATCACTACCGTCTGGCCCCAGTACTCGGCAAGCTTCTGGCCGAAAGCGCGCGCGGTGATATCGAGGCCGCCGCCGGCGGGAAACGGCACGATGACGCGCACCGCTTTCGCCGGGTACGACTGCGCGTGCACTGCACCCGCGCAAAACAGCATGAGAGTGGCGAACCAGCGTATTCGGTGCAGCATGGCGGTCTCCGAGGTGTGGCAGTCGAATTCGATACTAAACGAAAACGCCGCTATTAGCTAAGCGGCAGCTTCGCGGCGGTTCATCTTCAAGACGTCCATTTCAATGGTCGCGAATGCGATGAGCCACAAGAGCGCGTCGTACGCGTCCAGCCATTCGCCGCGCCACGCCCACGCCAGCACCAGCAGGGCGAGCCCCGCGTACAGCGTGACCGCCGCCGCGGTAAACCACCGGCGGTGACGGGCAACGCGTTGTGGGCGACGCACTTCGAGTTCGAGCAACACGACGACGGCGATCCACAGGATGGTGTTGATAGCGTCCAGGCCATTGCGCTCGATGACATAGCCGATACCGGCGGCGCAGACGCCGGCCGCCGCGACCAGCCTGACCGCGCTGATGGTGACGGCGGCGCGCGGCGCGCGCAAGTGCCGGGCAAAGCCGGTTTCCAGCGCGAAGAGCGCCAACAGCACGAGCCAGGCCGCGGCATCGAGACCTTTGCTCAGCGTGCCTGCGTACAGGTAGTAAGCGGTATTGCAGGCGAGCAGCGCGAATACCGCGATCCTGAATCCGCCGTACCACGGCGAGGCTGGGCCGGCTGCAGTCACGGTAATGACGCGCGCGCGGCTGCCGCGCTAGGCAGCCGTCGCGTGCCGGTGCGGCTTCGCCACGCCGTAGCACTGGGGCAGCAGAGATCCGGCGAGCATGCCGACGACGCTCGCGAGCCAGCCGGCGAACTGCGGCGGCAGGAAAGGTTCGGCCGGCAGCATCTGTTGCGCGATCAGGATTTCACAGACTATCCATACGCCGAGTCCGCCGGCGATGGCGCAGGCAGCGCCCTGCGTCGTGGCGCGCTTCCAGTAAAGTCCGAATGCAAGCGGTGTGAAGGCCGCCACCAGCGTCACTTTGTAGGCGCTCTCGACCATGCCGTATATGGTCGCGCCGGAACCCATCGCGAACGCCAGCACCGCCAGCGCAAACGCGAACACGATGAAACGCAAGAGGCGCAGGAACTGCCAGTCGGCGAGCTTGGGCAGAAAAGGCTTCAGCACGTTCTCGGCGAAAGTCACGGACGGGGCGAGCAAAGTCGCGGCCGAGCAGCTCATGATTGCCGCCAGCAGGGCACCGAAAAAAATCACCTGCGCGAACAATGGCGTATGCGCCAGGATCAGGTTGGGCAGTATGTATTGCGAGTCATTGCCGCTGTGCTTGGCCACCATCGCCGGATCGATCAGCAGCGCGGAATAAGCGAGGAACATCGGGATGAACGCAAAGCAGAAGTAGAGGCAGCCGCCGAGCACGGAACCCAGGCCGGCGGTTTTTTCGTCCTTGGCGGCAGATACGCGCTGAAACACGTCCTGCTGCGGGATCGAGCCGAATCCCATGGTTATCCACGCCGCGACAAACGCGATGATGTCGCGCGCGGTGAACGCCGGCAGCAACTCGAGCTTGCCGGCATTTGCGGCGTGCGTAACGACGGCCTCGGCGCCGCCCGCAATGCCGCTCACCACGGTTGCGATATAGACCATGCCGGCCAGTATCACGCCCATCTGGAACAAGTCGGTGAAAGCGACCGAGACCATGCCGCCGGCAAGCGTATACACGAGCACGATAGCGGTGCCGATCACCATGCCCTGCCACGGCGCGATGGCGCCGTTGGTGAGCACCGAGAACACGAGCCCGAGTGCTGTGATCTGCGCCGACACCCAGCCCAGGTACGAAATCACGATACAGATGGACGTCGCGAGCTCAACCCCGCGGTTATAGCGTGCGCGATAGTAGTCGCCGATAGTCAGCAGGTTCATGCGATAAAGCGGCCGCGCGAAAAACAGTCCGACCAGGATCAGGCACATGCTGGAGCCGAATGGATCGGCAACCACGCCCTTGAAGCCTTCGTTCAGAAACTTGGCCGGGATGCCGAGCACGGTTTCCGAGCCGAACCAGGTGGCGAACACCGTGGCGATGATGAAAGGCAGCGGCAGGTGATGGCCGGCGACGACGAAATCGGCGGTGTTCTTGACGCGCCGCGAAGCATACAGGCCGATGGCGACCGAGACGGCGATGTAGAGGACTACAAACCAGATCAGCATGTCAGCGGCGTGCGGGCGGCGTTACACGTGGCGTGGGAGATGGCGCATTATACGATGCGCGATTACCGTGTCGAGCCGCCGGCCGCGCCTCAGAGCACCAGGCAGAGCAGCAACCCCGCAATCGCGGTGAGGGAGACCGCAATTATCGCCAGCAGCGTATTCTGCTGCCGGTTGTCCTCGACCAGTTCACGCAGCTCCTGCTGCAGGCTTTCGGCGCGCTCATTGCCGAGAAACCGCTCGACGAGGCGCGGCAGTTGCGGCAGCAGCGTGCTCCAGTAGGGAGCTTCGGTGCGGATTTGCTCCAAGAGACCGCGCCAGCCGATTTGCTCCGACATCCAGCGCTCGAGGTACGGTTTGGCGGTCACCCAGAGGTCGAGTTCGGGATCGAGTTCGCGCCCCAGCCCCTCGATGTTGAGCAGGGTTTTTTGCAGCAGCACGAGCTGCGGCTGCACCTGCATGTTGAAACGGCGCGCGGTCTGGAAGAGGCGCAGGAGCACGCGGCCGAACGAGATGTCCTTCAGCGGCCTCGCGAAAATAGGCTCGCACACCGCGCGGATAGCAGTTTCGAAATCGTCGATGCGGGTGTCTTTGGGCACCCAGCCGGATTCGACGTGCACCTCGGCGACGCGCCGGTAGTCGCGCCGGAAAAACGCCAGGAAATTCTGCGCGAGATAATGTTTGTCGAGTGCCGTCAGCGTGCCCATGATGCCGAAGTCGAGCGCCACGTAGTGGCCGCTAGGCGCCACCAGGATGTTGCCCGGGTGCATGTCCGCGTGAAAAAAACCGTCGCGAAACACCTGCGTGAAAAAAATCTCGACGCCGGCGCGCGACAGTTGCTTGAGATCCAGGCCCTGCTCGCGCAGGCTCGCGATGTGCGAGATCGGCGTGCCGTGCATGCGCTGCATGACCATGACTTCGGTCGCGCAGTAGTCCCAGTGGATTTCCGGCACCAGCAACAGCGGTGAATTCCTGAAATTGCGGCGCAACTGGCTCGCATTCGCCGCTTCGCGCATGAGATCGAGTTCGTCATCGAGGTGCTTGGCGAATTCGGCGACGACTTCGTGCGGGCGCAACCGCTTGCCGTCCGCCCACAAAAATTCGATGAGGCTGGCGGCGGCGTCGAGCAGCGCGACGTCGTTTTGAATGATGGGCGCGATGCCGGGGCGCAATATCTTGATGGCGACTTCGCGGCCGTCGTGCAGCCGCGCGAAATGCACCTGCGCCACCGAGGCGCTGGCAATGGCGACCGGGTCGAACTCCGCGAACACTTCCCGTTCCGGCCTGCCGTAGGCGCGCGCGAGCGCCGCGTATGCAAGTTCCGGCGCGAACGGCGGCACCTGGTCCTGCAGCCTCGCAAGTTCGTTGGCAATGTCGGCCGGCAAGAGGTCGCGGCGCGTGGACAGCAGTTGGCCGAATTTGATGAATATCGGGCCCAGCGCTTCGAGTGCCAGCCGCAGCCGCACCGCGCGCGGCGCTTCCAGCCGGCGCCAGAACAGCAGAAATGTGAGCAGCCAGCGCAGCGCGCGCACGCGCTCATGGCCGAGGATGAATTCGTCGAGCCCGAAGCGCAGGCTGACGGCGATGATTTTCGCGAGACGGAACAAACGCATCCGCGGATTGTAACTGCCAGCGGGAAGAGACGCGAGAGACGCCAGGCGATAGACGAAAAAGCCTGCGCCTAACCCGTCTCTCGCCCCGCGTCTTTCCGGGCCATTTTCTCGATGCGTTTTTCCAGCCGCGCGACATCGTCGCGCAGGCTGTCGACGTCGCGCACGAAGCGCTCGACATCCTGCCTGGCGGTGATCAGCGGCCGCTCTTCGGTCCAGTAGGCGGCGGCAGCGCGCGTGAAACTGTCGGCAGTGGCGCGTTGCCAGCGCTTCACACCATCGGCGGCATTCATCATGCGATGCGCGGCGATGTCGCCGAAAACGCGGCTAAGATCTTCTTCGGCGTCCCAGCGCAGGTTTTGCGCGAGGTAGAGAATTTCGCGCGCGAGCGCGGTGTCGCCGGCGACTTCGACTTTTTGCCACGCGGCGGGGTCGGCGGCCAGCACGCGCAGCGCGACGCCCGGCGTGAGAGTAAACGTGGTGTCGGCCGCGATGGCAGCGGGTGCGTCCGCGACTTCGCCGGAATCGAGTATGGTCAGCGTGACGGTAAACGGCGCGAGCGCGATACGGGCATGCTTGCCCGCGAACGGCCGCAGGCGCTCGCGCGCCCATGACGCGCTTTTAAGCAGGTGGTTGAATGCGGCCGCGGTCGGCGGCGCGAAGGCGAAACCCGGGCCGGCGCGTGTTTGCTCGTGGGCCGGCCCGGTCATCCGAATGGATCAGTTTTGCTGAATGCCGGTGATCAGCCAGCCGCTGCTGCCGTTCTGCGGCTTTTCGAGGTGCCAGATTTCGCTGAAGGGCGCTGCCGCGGTATCGCTTTGTTCGCGGATCATGCCGCTGAAACTGACGCTCGCCACATAGACGTCGCCTTCGGGCACGACTTCCAGCACTTCGGCTTCGAGCGTGACGACATCGGTTTTCTGCGGCGTCACACCGCGCGCCTTGATTTCGGCTTCGATCTGGGCATACAGCTCGGGCGCCATGAAACTACGCATGGTCGAAAGATCGCATTTGTCGTTTGCGGCCTGCACCTGCGTGAAATTCAATTTTGCATGGTGCGCAAACTGCTCGGCGTTGAATCCCGGCGGAAAGCGGCTGGCTGCCAGGGCTGCTGGCGCTGCTGGCGCGGCACCGCCGAAGCCGGTCGAAAGATCCGGCTGCGCGCTGGGTGCGGCCGTGGCGCCGGCGCCCGCGTACTGCAGCGGCTGCTCGGTCTGCTGCTTTGACCGCAGCATGCGAAATACGAAGAATGCCGCGGCGGCGAGCGCCAGTATCATTAAGATGCTGCCGAATGCGCCGCCCAAGCCGCCCAGGCCGTTGCCCATGAACATCGAGGCGAGCCCGGCGCCGATGGCGAGCCCCGCCAATGGCCCGAGCCAGCGGCTCATGCCTGAGGGTTGCGGCGCGGGGGTCGCGGGAGTGGCGGCCGGCGCTTGTGCCTGCTGTGCCGGCGGCTTGGCCGCGGGCTGCGTGATGGTGCGTTGCTTGCCTACGCTGGAGCCACCGCCGAGGCGCTTGGCATCCGCGTCGGGAGCGATCAGGCCCAGGGTCAACACCGCTGCAAATATCATCATCAACTTGTTCATAATTTCCTCCGGTCCGAATGGGTACATCAAGGCATCATTCTACCAACACTAAGGGTTAGTACTATTACGCTTTGCAATCTTCCGCAGCGCAAAAGCCGTCCAAGATGCCAAGTTGACGACTTAAACCGCTGTTCCGCCCGTATTTGACGCGGGATCAGGGCTTGGCGGAGCTGATTTCGGCGAGTTCTAATATGTTCCAGTCGCCGCGAAAAGTCGGACAGCCGCCGCGCGTGCAACGGCTGACGTCCAGCCACGAGGACTTGCGCTCGCTTTTCACCGGGCGGCCCAGCGCCGGCGCGTACCAGTCGATTTCCACGATGGTGGTTTCCAGCCGGAAACCGTCCCAGTCGCCCGCATACGTGCGGCGCATGATCTTGATGGTATCGAAGGTGCCGGCGGGCACGGTGATGCGTTCGCTGCCCAGCACTTCACCGTCGACGCGCACGCTGTTGTGTTTGCCGGTTGCGGGATCGAGCGCGTTGACGCGCACCGACCACGAGCCCGTCGCGTCGCCCGGCGGCGCATAAACCGGCAATGCAGTGGTGAATTCAAAGTCGCGCAACTGATCGTGGCTGGCGAGCGGGTGACGCAGCCAGTTGCCGTTCTTCGTGTAGATCTCGGTGCGCGCGACGCCCGCGCTCGGCGTGTCGGTGGTCACCGCGACTTCGATGCGATCAGCTTCCGTCTTGTCGACGCGGTAGCTGATTTTCCCGCGCAGTTCGTTGTTGTAGCCGTTCGAGATGCGATACACGTACGCGTCGCCGGTCGCGGCCGGCGCGCTGGTTGCCAGGGTCGCAAGCAGGCTGCAGGCGAAAATCGATGCAGATACCTTTAGCATGATGGCCCCCTTGGGTGTTGCCGCACCCAATTGCTTTTTTAAAACCGGTAGCCGCGGTGCAGTGCGACGACTCCGGCGCTCAAGTTGAAGTATTCGACCCGTTCCAGCCCTGCTTGTTCCAGCAGGGACTTCAATTGTTCCTGGCCGGGGTGCACGCGGATGGATTCGGCAAGATAGCGGTAGCTGTCGCTGTCGTTGGCGACGAGCTTGCCGATGAGCGGCAATATCTTGAGCGAATAAGCGTCGTAAAGCGGCTGCAGCGGCTGCCACACGCGCGAGAATTCGAGCACGAGCAGGCGTCCGCCGGGTTTCAATACGCGGTGCATTTCGGCGAGCGCGCGGTCCTTGCGGGTCATGTTGCGCAGCCCGAACGCAACGCTCACGCAGTCGAAATGCGCGTCCGCGAACGGCAGATGTTCGGCGTCGCATTGCACCGCGGGCGCCATGATGCCGGCGTCGAGCATGCGGTCGCGTCCCAGCGCCAGCATCGCGGGATTGATGTCGGTAAGCACGACTTCGCCGCTGGCGCCGACGCGGCGCGCGAACTGGATTGCAAGATCTGCGGTGCCGCCGGCGACGTCGAGCACGCGCTGCCCGGGCCGCAAGCCACTCTGCTCGACCGTAAAGCGCTTCCACAGGCGGTGCAACCCGGCGGACATCAGGTCGTTCATCAGGTCGTAACGCGCCGCGACCGATTCGAAAACGCCGGCCACCCGGCGTGCCTTGTCTTCCTCCGCGATTTTCTCGAAGCCGAAGTCGGTAGTCTTGGTCATAAGTTAATAGCTTACCGCGAAAGCAGTTAGAAGCGGCTTAGTCTCAAAAATAGTGCGTAACCGCCGATGAACGCCGATTCAATGGATGATGAGCGATGGGTGATGGGTGATGAGTGATGAGTTTAGAGTGAAGTTACCCATTCCACATTACCCATTCCTCATTACCGGTTCAGTTATTTTCGATCTTATCCGCGTTCATCGGCGTTCATCGGCGGTTGCATTGTGTTTTTATAGATAGCTCATGCATTACACCGCGTCGTTTATTTTTTGTCGCGGCTGGCGCCGGCCGCAGTGAGGCGGCCGAGATAATGCGCCCACATCTCCGCCTGCCGCGCGCCAAAATCATAAAGCAGGTCCCACGAGTAGATGCCGGTGTCGTGGCCGTCGGAAAAGTACAGTTGCACGGCATAAGTGCCGACCGGCTCGATGCGGTCGATAGCGACGTCTTTTTTGCCGATCTGCAGGACTTCTTGTCCGGGCCCGTGGCCGCGCACTTCGGCGGACGGCGAGTGGACGCGCAGGAACTCACATGGCAGGTTGAACACCTTGCCGTCGGCATAGGCGATTTCGAGCGCGCCGGACTTCTGGTGCAGCTTGATTTCGGTCGGCGTCGGCTTGTCGGGTGCGGCCATCGGAGTCGTGTCCAGGCGGATAATTTTGGGGTACGCATGATAGCCGACTTGGCCGGACAAGAATATTGCCCGCGCGACCGGCGGACGCGCATGGACCAACATCGCGGGGCGCGGCGCGCCCCGCGGCTCACACCAGCGTCACCGTGCAGCGGTCGAAGTCGCTGCCTTTCTCGATCACGTTGACGAGCTTGGCGACCTGCTTCTGGTCGCCGAACAATTCGACGAAACGTCCGGCTTGGTACCAGCCGGTGGGCAGTATCAGCGTCGCCGGCGTTGCCGGCACCGCCATTTCGGGCAACAGCAGCCCGCGCTCGAAGCCGTTGATGCCGGAAGGCGCATTGAAATTCGCCGGCCGCACCACTACCGCGCGGGCAATGCCGGGAAAGAGACGCACGCCGACGAACAATTCGCTGTTCTCTTCGGTGCGCATCCATTGCACGAGGCCGAGATAAAACAGTTTGCTGGTGCCGCGGCGCACCGCGAGGAGCTGGTTGTGGCCGATGCGCAATTCGGCATCGTGCTCGCGCAGCATGCACATGAAACCGGAGTTGCTCTGGTTCACCAGTTCCCACGACTCCACCGCCGAGCTCTCAAGGGAAGCGAGCGCGCGTTCGGTGCGCTCGCTGATGTGGCCGAACAGCTGCATGTCGTGCTCTTCCTGCCGCGACAGCCGCGAACCCGGCGTGCGGAACGCGCGGCCGCTGACAAAATAATGCGCGGCGTGCACGCCCAGGCACACCTGGGCTTTTTCTTCGAGCATGTTGCGCTGTTCGCCGCGGCCGGTGCCGGCGCGGCACCACTGGATATAGAGCAGCATCAGCAGGTTTTCGCAGCCCGGCTGGCGCGCATCGTCGCCGAGGCCGAGCGCGGCTGGCGTCTGTCCCTGCTTCAGCAACGTAATAGTCTGGCGCAGCGTACGCGCGATCTGCTCGAGGTCGAGATAGCGCAGGCTGGTAAGCGGCTCAGCACCTTCGGCAAAAATCGGGCCTGAGCTGCCCGCGGGATCGACACACAACGCAGGAATAGCAGAAGGCGCCAGCGGTTGCATGGCGAGGCCGACCAGGCCCGACCATTTTTCGATCCAGCGCGCGGAAAACTGCATCTGGCGCCCGGACAATGCAAACGGATTGGCGAGATGCGCCAGCAATGCCTGGCAATAGGCGGCGCAGCAGGTGGAGTCGGCTTCCTCGCGGATAAAGGTATCCGCAACGACGGCGTGCGCAAATCCGCTTTGCTCGGCGAAATCGTACAACTGGTGCAGGTTTTTCCAGCGCGCGGCGGGCACCTGGCGATAAATGCGGTAATGCTCGAACATGGCGTTGGCGGTGTAACGCAGGCACCGCATGACGATCAGCGCGCCGTGGTTGCGCAGGGCGACGTCGCCCTGCACGTGCGCATCGCGGCAGGCGAGGTAGGCGTCGGTATATTCCTGCCACAGCCCGAGTGTCCGCGTCCACAGCGCGGCTTCGTTGCTTTCGAGCGGCAGCGGCTTGGCGGTGTATTTGTGCGCGACTTCGGTTTGCACGTAATGGACCGGTTCGCGCAGGGTTTCGAGTATGCGCAGCAATTCGCCCGGCGCGAAGCCTGCCAGGCGGAGCAGCGCGATTTGTTCCGTCAGTAAATGCTGCGCCGACTGCAGATTGGTGAGCGGCAGTGATTCGATCCAGCGCTTGCAGCCGGCGTGGTCGGTGAACTGCAGTGGTGCCGCGTTAAGCGACGTCGCCTGATTGACCATCTTTGCGCCCCGCCTCCAGTAAACGATGAATCCCGCGTCAGGCGCGCAATTGACTGGTGAGCCAGCCGCTGACTGCGCCGCCCTGTTGATTCATCAGGTTCAAATGCGAGCTTAAAGCCCCGAATTCACAGGGGCAAGCTCTGCCGATGGAGGGCAGATTAGCCGACACTAACGGCGCATGTATGTGATTAAGGTCACGTCCTTACACAAACTTACACAAAGCCGGAACTAATACACGTTCAGAGAGTTAGGTCGCATTCTCAGAGCAAGTTCAAAAGTTCCGCGGCGAGCCGTGTGCGCAGCCGAATCACGGAACTGCGCGCGCCGCGCTGACCGGCGCGCAGTTTCTTGCCCCACACCGGATTGGGAAAATGCGCATCGCGTTTTGCGCGCGGAATCACGTGCCAGTGCACGTGCGGCGTCATATTGCCCAGGCTTGCTAAATTGATTTTGTGCGGCTTGAGCACGCCGCGCAGCGCCTGTTCAACGGCCAGCACCACGCGCATGCAGTGGCGCTGGTCGGTGGCGGACAAATCGGTCATTTCCTTGACATGGTCGTTCCAGATGACGCGGCAGAAGCCGGCGTAGTCCGGTTCGGCGACCAGCACGACGCGGCACCGTTTGTCGCGCCACAGCACTTCGCCGCCGGTTTGCTGGCAGAGTTCGCAAGCGTGAGAAGAGTTCATCCGAATTACACGCCAATATTATCGGTGGGCAGGCCGGTGCGTGCGCGCTCCATCATCGCTTCGTAGGCGCGTTCGAGGTTGCGCACAAAGCGCGGTGTATCAAACAAAGGCGCGGTGTCGCGATTGTGTTGCAGGCGCGCGCGCACTTCCTGGCGGTAGGGCGCGGACTGGGCGAGGCGCAGGAGCAGGCGTTTGTAGTCTTCCCGGTTGTGGGTCACGAGCTCGGGCAGCCCG